>CALFBL010000121.1 GCA_937951695.1 uncultured Granulosicoccaceae bacterium
CACTTGCTTCAAAGGCACGTGCGATGGGCGCTGAGATTAATCGATTTACACGCGTTACGGGCTTTGAGCGTACCGACAGTCACGAGTGGTTGGTCAAGACCGACAAAGGTGACATCACCTGTGAGTACATCGTCAACGCGGGCGGCTATCGTGGCCACGAAGTGTCGGATCTGGCTGGAAAATTTCTGCCCATCGCCACCATGGAGCACCAGTATCTGGTGACTGAATCGATCCCTGAACTGGAAAATCACCCGGGGTTACTGCCGCTGGTGCGTGACCCCGATGATTCCTATTATTTGCGTCAGGAAAAACAGGGATTGATACTCGGTCCTTATGAGTGGGGTGCCACCCCGCATTGGGCCGACGGCAAGGTGCCCGATAACTTCGCTTACGAACTCTACCCAGATGATCTGGATCGATTGGAGTGGTACATCGAGCGTGCCTGTGAACGTATGCCGATTCTGGGCACGGTCGGTGTACAGCGTGTGATCAATGGGCCCATTCCTTACGCGCCCGATGGCTTGCCGTACATCGGTCCGGCGTTCGGGTTACCCAATTTTTTCCACTGCAACAGTTTTAGTTTTGGTATTTGTCAGGGCGGTGGTGCCGGAAAATCCATGGCCGAATACATCATTGACGGAAAACCGGAATGGGATTTATGGTCGGTGGATCCACGGCGCTACACAGAATACGCGGATCAAAAATACGTTGTCGCGCGCGCCACGGAACTGTATCAACGCGAATACGCTATCGCATTCCCGCACGATGAGTGGCCCGCGGGCCGTCCGGCTTTAACCACGCCTGTGTATGAGCGCCTTAAAGCCGATGGTGCGCAGTTCGGTGCCCGCGGTGGATGGGAACGCGCGACGTGGTTTCCGCAAGACGGCGACACAGTAGAGGCAGAAGCGAGCTTCCACCGTGAACATTGGTTTGAACGCGTCGGCGACGAATGCCGACACGTTCGCGCCAAAGTGGGGCTGCTGGACTTAGGCGGCTTTTCAAAATATGAGGTGGAAGGTGAGGGGGCCGCGGATTGGCTTGATTCGCTGATAGCGGGTAACTTGCCGAAACTGAATCGATTGACGTTATCGTATTTCTGCGCGCCGGATGGCGGTGTGGTGTGTGAGATGACCATCACGCGTCTGAGTGATGATCATTTCTTGTTGATCACCGCCGCGGCAGCCAAATGGCACGATATGCAGTGGTTGCAAGAGCGATTGCCTCATGAAAACGATATCTCAGCCAGCACTGTCAATACAATCAAGCTGACCGACATCACGCGCGATTGGGATACTCTGGTAATTGCAGGTCCGGATGCCCGTAAAGTGTTGCAAAAACTCACCAACAGCAAACTCGACAACGCATCGTTTCCCTGGTTAAGTTATCAGCCGTTACAGATCGGCGGTACGACTGTGCGCGCGTTGCGGGTGAATTATGTGGGCGAATTAGGTTGGGAATTGCACGTCAACACCTCCAGCACCTTGGCAGTCTACGATGCTTTGATGGGTGCAGGAGCAGAGTTCAAAATAAGAAACTTTGGCATGTACGCCATGGAATCGATGCGTTTGGAAAAATGCTATCGAGCCTGGAAGGTGGAGTTAGACAGCGAGTATTCGCCTTTGCGTTCAGGGCTAGATCGATTCGTCAATCTGGATAAGCCAGCGTTCATCGGTAAAGACGCTATTCAGACCGAACTCGATGCCGGTCTCCCCGATGTGTTCGTTGCCTTGCTGGTAGACACCGAGGGCGCGGAAGCGATTTACGGTTGTCCGATTCGAGTCGGTGACGACATCGCCGGTTATGTTACATCGGGTGGTTATGGTCACTGCATTAAGAGCAGTATTGCTTTGGGCTATTTGCGTACCGATCTGGCCATTCGGGGCACACAGGTTGAAGTGCAAATTCTAGGCAAGTGGCGCAACGCGGTGGTCGGGCAAGAACCGTTGTTTGATCCATCAAACGAACGGCCTCGCTCGAACGATTAAGAGCGCAGCGTTCAGGCAGACTTTCTTAGCAGTGCTCGTTTATCCAAATCGTTGGATAATCGCTTAACCAAGGTCGCAAGCGGCTGTGCTTGTCCTACGATGGGACCGGAGAACCGGGTTACACCCACGTGGGCAAGATGTCGAACTTCTGCTTCGGTTTCAGTACCTGAGGCAACGATAGAAGTTCCGTGTTGTTTTGTAATGTTGGCCAAGGCTTCCAGCGATGCCGCGGCCGGTGTTCCCGGACGCAGATTCCGGCTGAGTTCGCGACCTAAGTAGACCTCGTTGTAATTGACCCGGTGCAAGGGTGCCAGTACATCGAGTGTGCTACTGGATATCTCGAAAGCAAGGCCAATATTACTGGCTTCCAAGCGTTCCTTGAATTGCTTTATCTCTGGCCTGTCGTACACATTACCAACGCCGTAAAGCAAATAGGTATAGTGCTTGAGTGGGTTGCTCGACAAGGCGTTGACACGCAACAACTCCTCGATTAATTTAGGTGAGCTGATTACAGCGGACGCTGGCATTGGCATTACAAAGCCCAGGTGGTCAAGCGCGGCTGGCTTAACTTGTGAGGCGGCATACAGGGTATTTATCAATACCCAGCGCGCCAGATCGGCACCAGCGTCGAGGCTGTTGGAAGCGCATTCGATTAACTCCTGCGCTTTCATGCCCGGGCAACGACTATCACCGATCGTACGCGGATCCGTCAATACCCAATGTTTGACGTTATTACCACGCGAACCAGAGTCTTCGCTGCCGTCGTCTTTTTCAACCTGCAGGAAGGCTATTTTTAATCCGTACAGTTCCTGCTTGCGTCCATCCTCGGGCTCGTGGCTTCGGTTCTTGCTGGTGAATTTCGCGACGTCTTTGCCAACGCGTTCAAACGTGTGGGGCTCGCCAATGGATTTGCCCGGTTTGGCTAGATACGCCACGCCACGTCCGGCTTCTTTCGCCGCGTATAACGCTTCATCGGCAATCGCCATTAACTCCGCCGTCTTTTGTTCGGTTTTGTCGATGTGGACCATTCCGATACTGGTGCCGACGCTGATGCGTTGTCCTTCCCAGTTCAAGCGAAACTTGATCACAAAATCCAGTGCTCGCACCGCGACCGCTTCGGCGATCTGAGGGTCCGTATCTTGCAGAATGATCGCGAACTCATCGCCACCCAAACGGGCGACCATGTCACGTGGTTTAATGATCCGTGTCAGACCGCTGGCGATGTCCTTGAGCAGGGCATCACCGGCTGCGTGACCGTGTAGATCGTTTACTGGCTTGAATCGGTCAAGATCGAGCATCATCAGAACATGCTTTGGGCCGTGCTGATTGACCAGTGCGTCCAGTGTCTGTTCGAACATCCGGCGGTTGGCCACACCGGTTAGTGCATCGTGCATGGCAGCGTGGGTTTCCTCGCCACTGGCGTCTAGCAAGACCCGGTTTTTGGTATACAACTTTGCCACCACCTGGCCGAGCCGGCACACAGCTACCGCCGATCCGACCAACAATATCAACGATACCACGCCGGCGATAGAGCGATACAGAAATGGAATCAGCGCTATGGCTGCCACTACCTGACATGCGGCTAGCGTACTCAGACGAACGAGCACACGGCGCTCATCCTGTCTGTAATTACCCAACAATCGATTGATCTTGGAAAACACGCGATTATCAGTCCTTCATAGTTGCTCGAATAAACCGCGATAAACCAGCGGTCTTCCTATGCCACTGTTAACGGCTGTTTCAGCATTTTCTATAAAGCCTGACTGCGTTGAACAGCGCTAGCTTTCAGGCTGGTCTTCAGGCGTGAGACACACGTCACCAAAACTGAAATCACGATATCCAGAGATTTATGCAGTTGATGTCGTCCACCGTTACGACCTCCGCTAATGTACTGGAAGATGCCGTTTCAGTATTGGTTTATTATTGGTTTTAGGTGCAATTCGATGCGCTTGAAGCGTCTCTGGCGGGCACAATTGGGTCGCGGAGCTCACAGACCACCGGTTCTGGCGTTGAGTCTGAACTGCCTGCGTGTATAGTTAAACCCAGCTTTTGTGGTCGATTGCACCCAATTCGGTTAGTAATACGTTCAGATAATCGGCTTTCTAACCTCGACTTAAGTGTACGCCGTCGCTTACGAGCAGTTGTTAGCTGACTGACACCGAAGCAAAGCGTTACCCTTACACACAGCGCGGATGATACGAAGCCTTAAACTTTTGCACCACGAGAAAATAATATGACAGACCATTTGAAGAGAGAGATCAAAGAAGCCCTGATAAGGGACGCCAAGACCGGATCGATGAGCCGGCGCCAGTTTTTGACCTACAGCATGGCAGCAGGCATGAGTGTCTCAGCGGCCTCTGGGCTTTGGACCAGTGACGTCTCGGCGGCGACGCCCAAGCAGGGCGGGAAATTTCGGATCGGTGTACACGATTCAAACACCTCTGACACGTTCGACCCGGGCACCTACGTCAGTGTTGGACAGATACAGCTGTCGCACACGCACCGCAGTTATCTAACAGAAATCACCCCAGAGAACGGTCTTGGCCCGGACATGGCCACCGAATGGAGCGCGACGCCGGACGCTGCGACTTGGACGTTTAAACTTGCCGAGAATGCAACCTTCCATGACGGTCGGAAATTTACTGCCAAAGACGCCATTGCCTCGTTAAACCACCATCGTGGTGAAAGCTCAACTTCAGCGGTTAAATCCTTGCTCGATTCTGTGGTAGACATCAAGGCCGATGGCGAGTACACCATCGTTATCGAATTGAACCAGGGTTTTGCAGATTTGCCTTGGGTGATGACGGACTACCACTTCGTGATGTTGCCAGCGAAAGACGATGGCACCATTGAATGGGAATCGGGCATCGGTGCTGGTCCTTATAAAATCGTTAGCCATGAGCCAGGTATCGGCACTGAGCTAGTAAAGCACGATGGTTGGCACCGCGAAGGCGCGTACTTCGATGAAATTCAGTTCATCACCTTGAATGATCCTAACGCACGTCAAACCGCCTTGATCACTGGAGAAGTCGATTCCATTACGTCGGTCGATCTAAAGACCATGGCGTTGATGCAACGCAACCCGGACATTTTGGTCGACAACATCCCCAGTGGTTCTGCGATTACTCTACCGATGTTCACTGACCAGGCACCGTTTGACAATGTAGACGTGCGTCTTGCACTGAAATACGCCATCGATCGGGATGAGTTGGTTGAGAAAATTATGTTTGGTACCGCGACAGCCGGTGATGATTACCACGTATCTCCTGGTATGCCTTATGCGCCGACCGATATCGAGCGTCGTCCGTACGACCCTGACAAAGCGGCCTTTCATTTAAAGAAAGCGGGTTTGAGTTCATTAGACATTGAACTGTCTGCTGCAGACAGCGTACTGCCAGGAGCTGTGGATATGTGCGTGCTCTACAGTGAACAAGCCAAAAAAGCCGGTATCAACATCAAACCGGTCCGCGAGGCCAACGACGGCTACTGGTCGGATGTCTGGTTGAAGAAGCCGTTTGTTTTCGTCAAATGGGGTGCGCGCCCAACACCGGATCAGATGTTCAGCATCGCGTATAAAGATGATGCGCCTTGGAATGAATCCCATTGGCAGAACGCTCGCTTTAACGAACTTTTATTGGAGGCGAAAGCAGAGCTCGATGACACCTTACGAGCTGAGATGTATCACGAGATGTGCCAGTTGGCTCGTGATGACGGTGGTACAGTTATTCCGTTTTTTGCAAATTTTGTCTACGCCCGCAACAAGAATATCGGCCACGGTGAAGCTGTTTCGTCGGCTTGGGAAAACGACGGTGCTCGCAGCGCGCATCGCTGGTGGTTTGCGAGCTAAGGTCTAACATAGGAAGGTTGTATACAAACAGGGCCTGACACACAGTTTGTGTGGCAGGCCCTGTATCGTTTCCGCGGTAGTAAATCACAGGTGGTATAGCGCTTATGTTGGATGTTTTTAGCATCGTGGCAAAGCGATTGGGCTTTGGGCTTATAACGCTTCTCGTCATATCGTTAATCATTTTCATAGCAGTGGAGTTACTTCCTGGCGATATCGCCCAAGCCGTGTTAGGACAGGGTGCAACCGAGAGTAACCTGGCGGCGCTAAGAGCCGAGCTCGGGCTGAACGACCCAGCACCGATGCGCTACTTCAATTGGTTAAAGGGCGCTGTGGTCGGTGACTTTGGCGTCTCTCTGGTCAGTAAGGAATCGGTCACTGACTCCATCACCCCGCGTTTTGTCAACACATTGATGTTGGCGTTGTACGCCGCCGTCATCGCCGTTCCAGTAGCGATTTCGCTGGGTGTTCTCGTGGCGCTGTTTCGAAACACCTTGTTTGACCGCATCGCCAACGTGCTAACGTTCACATCCATTTCATCGCCAGAGTTTTTTCTAGGTTACATCCTGATTTTGTATTTTTCGGTAAAGACCGGTTGGTTCCCATCGATCGCCACAGTCAGTCCTGAAATGCCCTTGTTTGAACGATTGGAGCGCACCTTTCTTCCCGCGCTCACGCTGGTTTTGGTTGTGGTCGCGCACATGATGCGAATGACACGGGCAGCTATCATTAATCTGCTGGCCTCGCCATACATTGAGATGGCCAAGCTAAAAGGCACACCGGCCTGGAAAGTCATCGTTCGACACGCCTTGCCGAATTCCTGGGCACCGATCATCAACGTGGTGGCGCTGAACCTTGCCTATCTGGTTACGGGTGTGGTTCTGGTGGAGGTGGTGTTTGTGTATCCCGGCATCGGCCAGCTTCTGGTAGATGCGGTTAGTAAGCGGGATTTCCCGGTTGTTCAAGCCTGCTCCTTAATCTTCGCAGCAACCTTTATTTTGTTAAATCTGGCAGCGGATGTGGGGTCGATTTTAACGAACCCTCGTTTGCGGCATCCGAAGTAGAGGGCGGGTATGGAATTCTTACACGGTTGGATGCCAGCGTTTATGGTGCTCGCGACCATTGCCGGGGTGTTATTGGCCGCGGTGGCGATGTCATGGTTGTTTAGAGCATTATTGGTATGGGTGCTGCCAGGTGAGGGCTCAAAGGTTATGCGCTCAGCGCCTCTAACCGCTTCATTTGGGCTATTCGTTATTATCCTGTATGCACTGGCGGGAATTTTTGCGCCTTGGGTAGCGCCCTATGGTGAGTCTGAAGTTATCGCATCATCGTTCGCACCAGCCGATGACAAGATGTTGTTGGGCGCAGATCAACTGGGTCGAGACATGTTCAGTCGCGTCATATTTGGCGCTCGTAATACAGTGGGTATTGCGCTAATCGCAACCAGTCTTGCGTTTTTAATGGGCGCGACCGCCGGTTTAATCGCGGCAACGCGAGGTGGATGGATGGATCAAATCCTCGGCCGTTTTGCGGACGTTATCATGTCGATTCCGTCGTTGATTTTCTCGTTGCTGCTGCTCAGTATTTTCGGCACCAGCGCGTTCGTGTTAATCGTGATAATCGCGGTGATCTACGCACCGAGAGTGTTCCGACTGACGCGAGCGGTGTCAGGGGATGTGGTGGTGATGGATTACATCGAGGCTGCGAGGCTTCGAGGCGAGGGCTTGTGGTATCTCATTCGAAAAGAGATCTTACCCAATTCCAAAGCGCCATTGATAGCAGAGTTCGGGCTTGAATTTTGTTTCGTCTTTCTCTTGATCGCGGGTCTGTCCTTTCTCGGATTAGGCATTCAGCCGCCGACGGCGGACTGGGGTTCCATGGTTCGTGATAATGCCACGCTGATTTCGTTTGGTGAAATTACGCCCTTGATTCCAGCCGCTGCCATATCGTTATTAACGGTGGCGGTTAACTTTGTTGTTGACTGGATGCTGTATCGCTCCTCCGGTCTGAAGGATTGATGACGATGCCCACTCACGCTAACAATGCAGAACGGTTACTTAAAATCCGCAATTTGACCATTGAAGGTCATTCCGACGACGAATGGATAGAAATCGTTCACGGCATCAATCTCGATCTGCACAAGGGAGAAGTGTTGGGCCTGATCGGTGAATCGGGTGCGGGTAAGTCCACCATTGGGCTTGCAGCGATGGGATTTACCCGTGATGGCTGCCGAATATCGGGGGGGACAATCGAATTTGACGGTATGGAACTCACTACGCGGCCGAAAAGCGAGCTGCGTTCCTTGCGCGGCTCTCGCATCGCCTACGTGGCGCAATCGGCTGCAGCGTCGTTTAATCCGGCGCATCGTTTGATCGATCAACACACCGAAGCACCGGTGCATTACGACATAATGTCACGCTCGGACAGCCAGGTGGATGCCATGGAGCTGTACGAGAAGCTGCGATTGCCGAACCCGAAGGAGATCGGGTTTCGGTATCCGCACCAAGTATCTGGTGGCCAGTTACAGCGCGCCATGACGGCCATGGCCATGGCGTGTCGTCCCGATCTCATTGTGTTTGATGAACCCACCACGGCACTGGATGTCACCACACAAATAGAGGTGCTGGCAGCGATTCGCGATATCGTCGAGCAGTTCAATACCGCCGCAATTTACATCACGCACGATTTAGCGGTCGTGGCGCAGATGGCGGATCGTATAAAAGTGTTACTTAAAGGCGATGAAGTTGAAGAAGCCGACACCGCTACCATGCTGCGTTCACCGAGAGAGGATTACACCAAATCACTATGGGCGGTGCGCAGTTTTCAAAAACCGGAAAATCTGCGGCCGGACGCTAGTTCGGCTGAGATACCCGTGGTGGCGGTAGACGCTGTGGACGCCAGCTACACCCGAGGTGCGAAGGTTCTGCACGATGTTTCGTTCGATATCCATCGGGGCATGACGGTGGCTATCGTGGGTGAGTCGGGTTCGGGCAAATCTACCACCGCGCGCTGCATAACCGGCCTGTTGCCACCGTCATCGGGTGTGGTGCGCTTTAACGGTGAGGAATTACCACCGAGTTACAAACAACGCACAAAAGATCAATTGCGTCAGGCGCAAATGATCTATCAAATGGCCGATACGGCGCTAAATCCGCGCATCAAAATATGCGATATCATTGGCCGTCCCGCGCAGTTCTACAGCGGCCTGAGTGGTTCGGCTTTGAAGACGAGAGTGGAAGAGTTGCTGGATTTGATTGAACTGGAGCCGGCTCAGTACTACAGCCGCTATCCGCCCGAACTCTCAGGCGGGCAAAAGCAGCGTATCGGCATCGCTCGGGCCTTGGCGGCAGAACCGTCGTTCATCATTTGCGATGAAGTCACCAGTGCACTCGATCAATTGGTGGCAGAAGGCATTCTTAAATTGCTTGATCGTTTGCAAAGCACCCTGAACCTTGCCTATATGTTTATCACTCACGATTTAGCCACGGTTCGTTCCATCGCGGACGAAGTGGTGGTGATGAAAGAGGGGCGGGTGGTAGAACAAGGGCCCAAGACAGTCATGTTCAAGCCGCCGCATCACGCGTACACCGATCTGTTGCTGTCGTCAGTGCCGGAGATGGACCCAGACTGGTTGACGCGTTTGCTCGAAGAACGTGGAGTGGATAACATCGGCGAAGCGGCCCGTAATTGAGAATGTGATGTGTGAGCGACTGGTTGGAGACATTGGCGGCACGAATGCCCGCCTCGCCGTGCTAGATAAGGAGGGCAAGCCGGTTGATGCGGTGACTTACACCTGCAATGATTTTCCGGGGCCTCTGGAGACCATTCAGACCTTCATGAAAGAGCGTGAGATCGATTCGATCAGCGACGCGGTCATTGCGGTGGCAACGCCGGTTACCTCGGATACGGTCAACCTGACCAACAACCATTGGTGTTTCTCGATCGCCGAAATGGAACACACGCTGGGTCTTGAAACCGGTCGGTTTCAGGTGATCAACGATTTTAAAGCCTTGGCCTTGTCCGTTCCGCACTTAAAATCCGGTGATGTTAGCAAGATCGGTCGAGGCGAACCTCTGGCCGAGCGTGCCATTGCGGTCATCGGCCCCGGTACAGGTCTCGGTGTGTCGGGTCTTGTGCCTACCCCTGCGGGGGGCTGGGTGGCCTTACAGGGAGAAGGAGGGCACGTGTCGATCGGGGTTCGAACCGAGCGCGAAATTGCCATCTACGAGTTGTTGAATGACCGATTCCGTCATGTATCGGCGGAGCGGTTCCTATCCGGTGATGGTTTATCGAACATTGCAAACGCCTTGCGCGAGATCGACAAGCTTGAGCCGCGAGAAATGACACCGGCGCAAATTTCTGAGAAGGGCATAAGCGGGGAGGACCCAGTCTGTCTGGAAGCGCTCAACATATTCTCGGAAATGCTCGGTTCCTGCGCGGGTAATCTGGCGTTAACTCTCGGTTCCGAAGGCGGGGTGTATGTCGGTGGTGGTATCGTGCCGCGGCTGGGAGATTGGTTCGCGCAGTCAAATTTTCGTGATCGGTTTGAGGCTAAAGGGCGTATGTCAGGTTTATTAGCCAGTATTCCCACTTACGTCATCGTAGCGCCTTACCCTGCGTTGATCGGTGCGGCAAGTTTACTAAACGATAATTGACCCGTCCGTGCGAACTTGCGCCCTGGTTTTTCCGCACCAATTGTTCAGCGCACACCCCGCGTTAGGAAAAGACTGTGAGAAAGTTTTCCTCGTGGAGGACACTTTGTTCTTTCACGACAAAACCTACCCGATGCGCATGCACAAGCAGAAACTGGCTTATCACCGCGAGACCATGCAGCTGTTCGCCGCGCAACTGAGCAAGCGCTTTGACGTGGAGAGCGTGCTTTGGGAATCCAAAACACAAAGTCTTAATGCGTTATGTAAACGCATCGCAGCTGAAGGTTTCGAGCGCGTGTCATTGTGTGATGTGCATGATTTCTCCCTGCAACAGCGGTTGAAAAAAGCGTGTGTTAAGCACGCTTTGGAATTGTCCTGGCAGGACACGCCGATGTTTTTAAATACAAGGGAAGAAAACACCGAGTATCGTTCTGGAAAAAAACGCTGGTTTATGAAAGATTTTTATCAATGGCAAAGGCGTCGCTTGGATGTCTTGATGGAAGACGATGAACCCCTCGGTGGGCAGTGGAGTTTTGATGAAGACAATCGTAAAAAACTACCGAAAAAACTGATTCCTGATCTACCGCTTCTACCAACGGTGCGCGCCAGTGCTGAACGCGCCAATGCGGTGGCATTTGTTGAAAAAAAATTCGCTCAAAACCCCGGCAAGCTCGCCACTCACCATTACCCTGCAACCCACGGTGTGGCGGCAAAATGGCTGGATACTTTTTTGGAGGAGCGGTTTGAACTTTTCGGCCCTTACGAAGATGCAATTGTCGAGAAACAGAACTGGCTTTATCACAGTGTGCTGACACCGATGCTTAATATCGGTTTATTAACACCAAAACAGGTCATTGATAAAACGCTAGAAGCCGCCGTCGAATACGGTACGCCGATCGAATCGGTGGAAGGTTTTGTTCGGCAAATTATCGGTTGGCGCGAGTTCATGCGCGCAACCTACGAGGACTTGGGTGTGGCGATGCGAACCACCAATCATTGGAACCACACCCATCCCGTACCCGACGCGTTCTATACCGCCACCACCGGTATCGATCCCATCGACGATACGATCGAACGAATTCTGAAAACCGGCTACTGCCATCACATTGAACGCTTGATAGTGCTCGGTGGGTTCATGTTCTTGTGCGAAATTGATCCCGATGAAATCTACCGCTGGTTTATGGAGATGTTCATCGACAGCTACGATTGGGTGATGGTACCTAACGTGTATGCCATGAGCCAACACGCCGACGGCGGCGCTATTACCACCAAGCCGTATTTTTCCGGCTCAAACTACGTCATAAGAATGAGCCATTATAAAAAGGGCGATTGGAGTGGAATCTGGGATGCTCTGTTCTGGCGCTGGATACTGAACAACAAAAAAGAACTGGCTACAAATCCGCGTTGGGCTATGGTGTGTAGAAACGCTGAACGCATGGACGCTGCCCGCGTGAAGGATATCCAAGCGACGGCTGAGGCGTTTTTGAAACAAATTACCAGCTAGCAACTGAATCGAATGGGCAAAGCGGGGGTGTTCTGCGACTCATCGCCTAGCCAGTGCAGGTTTAGCAAATACTGAGAAAACTGGGTTCCAGTGGCGCGGTGATGTTATGGCCTGTGCAATAGCGGTTGATGCTTTCGCTTGTCTGGAATCAGCACGGTCAGAGTGTTGTATGATGAATAACCGCGCTACCTACCGATTAGCTCGTCTGTCCAACCATAAACGTAATCGTGCTGTTAGGCTGTCGAGGTTGCCGTCGCAATTACTGAAGGTGAATCCGGATGCAACGCCGCCATCGTCTAAATCGAATACGCAGTCGTACTGACCGTTCGGTGCGTCGACAATACTGAAAATAGCGAGCGACCCTGGCGTTGTGTTGAATTCAGCAATCCCCGCGAATGAGGGCAGCGGTAAGGACCCGCCCTCGGGCACAACCCATTCAATCGGCGCGGTGACTTTTGCGCTGACTAAGCGACACTCATCGGTATTGAGAGCCAGCAAGCCCGTGTTGCACTCCGTGGTGGGTGCGAATGCAGCTTCGTGCAGATAGACCGGGTGCACGCCGTTGTCTAAGGCCACTCTTGCTGTCCCGCAATCGATGTTCGTTATCGATTCACCAATAGCCGGATCGAAAGAACCCAGACACGCCGCCTGACTGTCCGTGAATTGCTCGCCGGCTTGCAGTATCTGATTCAAATCAATCAACTCTGCAGAAACCACCTGACGTAGTTGGGATTCAAATTCAGTCACTCGTCCGTCACTGAGATCAACAATCGTTGGAGCCCCCAAGTCTTCTGCGGTGGGTGATTGGCTCACAGGTTCTTCTGGACTCTCATCAGTCGCACCGGCTTCATCGAGCTGAACGCCAGTGTCGCCGGAGACGGTTCCATCGGAATCGCCCGAGCCACTGCCGCACGCTGACCCGAGTAGCGGCAGCAATACTATTATCGGCAGAAACAGTGGTTTAGTTCTCATAGGAATCGCTTAGTGGGTGTTCTCAGTCGTTACCGGACGATACGCCATTAACTGATTGAATGTAAACTTCCGGTGTGTGACGGTTAGGGAACTTTCGTGCACACTGGTTGTGAACAGGGCCAAAAGCGGCAATTTAGCATCTCTATTGGATTTTGTGGACATATGAGTAAAATTATTGACGGCAAAGCCTTTGCTGAGACGGTACGCGAGGGTGTTGCCGAGCAGGTTAATTGGTTAAAAAATCACCACCACATTACTCCCGGGTTGGCGGTTGTCTTAGTGGGGGAAGACCCTGCCAGTCAGGTGTACGTGCGGAACAAAGGCAAGCAGACTGTTGAAGCGGGTATGAATTCCTATGAACACAAGTTGGATCCATCGGTGTCTGAAGGTGAGCTGCTTGGTTTGATCGATCAATTGAACCGTGATGAAAAAGTGCACGGCATTCTTGTGCAGTTGCCATTACCAGTGCATATTCGTGAGTCGGCGGTTATCGACGCCATCGACTACCGCAAAGACGTCGACGGCTTTCACTTAACAAACGTAGGCTTGTTAAACACCGGTGGCGACGGTGTGGTGCCGTGTACGCCGCTGGGTTGCATCATGATGCTCAAAGATCGTCTGGGTAGTCTGTCTGGAAAAAATGCGGTGGTGGTTGGACGATCTAACATCGTCGGTAAACCGATGGCAGCGCTGTTGCTAAAAGAGAGTTGCACGCTGACCATCGCTCACTCTCGTACCGCTGATTTACCGGAGGTGTGTCGTGCGGCCGATATCTTAGTGGCGGCGGTGGGTCGACCGGAGATGATTCCCGGTGATTGGGTTAAACCAGGCGCTGCTGTGATTGATGTGGGTATAAACAGAATCGAACGAGACGGCAAGACCAAACTGGTTGGTGATGTGGACTTTGCCAGTTGTGAGGCGATTGCTGGGGCAATCACGCCCGTGCCGGGTGGTGTAGGGCCAATGACGATTGCATGTTTACTGCACAACACCGTGCAACAAGCGGCGCGCCAAAACGACATCGAGTTGCCCGCGTAAGGGGCAGTAATCTAAGCTAGGCACGGCTCTTAGATGGTGGTGCTCGGTTTTTTTGGCGCGATAGGGGCAACGCTTTCTGTCATCCACATACCCTCATAGTACCCTTCACTCTGACGGCGCAGACTAAACAGGTAGCCTACCTGTTCGCCGTTCCGAGTTACCAGCCAAACCGGTTGTAACGCAACATCACCCCTGATCTCCATCGGACCAAAGTCTTCATCGATGTGATTGAGCATTTCGGGGAAGCCAGACTTGATCATTTGTTTGAAGCGCGGCAATGGCCCAGTAAACGCTCTGTTACTCGGCGCCGCAAATCGCCATACCGTGACAATCCCTTCATCGCCATCACTCGGATCGTTGGTTCTCAGTGCTTCAATGATGATTTCGACCACTTCTGCCGGCTTGATCGCGGTGGACGGTCCTTTGGGCGCACCCGTGCCGGCCCAAGCGTTAGATGACAGAATCAGCAAAAAGACCAAAATTCTCCCAAATGATGCACGCATAGCGGTTACCCTCGTCGATGGACATGTAATAGCATACACCCCTGCATGCTCACTTAGGTGTACCTAAACGATGCCGATACCGGTTCGTGTTTCGGGGTTTCCAGGTGGACGCGTCGCCCTGAACATTGAAAATCTTACGGAGCTGTCGTGCGCATTAAATTACGTCTGACACTTTATCTGGTGGTGTCTTGTTTGCCGTTAGGGGCGATCAGTGCGGCAGAGTCATCGTTAGCTTCCGCAACTGCATCGGCCCAGTCTTGGCTGAACGTTACTCTGTCGCCCGCCGATGCCCGGCACTTATTGTCTAGAACCGGATTTGATGCATCCCCGGAATCGCAGCTAAAGCTCAAAGGGTTAACTCGGCGTGAAGCCATCAATGCGCTCATCACTGGGTTCGCCCAAGCGCCGGAACGAGCGATGCCGGCCTGGACTCAGGGTGTCGCGCCGCTGTACTGGACGCGACGAGATCTTGATGACGAACAGCGGCGACAATTTGATCGACTTCGCGACAGTGAATTGTCTGAGCTGCGCAATTGGTGGGTGGATGAGATGTTGGTGACCTCGTCTCCCCAGACCGAACGCATGGTGTTGTTCTGGCATGATCATTTTGCAACCAGCTATTACGGTGTCGATCGGCAATCCATGGCGATGGCTCGGCAAAACCAGACGTTTCGTGAGTTGGGCATGGGAAAGTTTGACGTTTTGCTTAAAGCGATGATCCGAGACCCCGCGCTGCTTCGGTATTTGAACAACATCAGCAACAAACGGGGCACACCGAACGAAAATCTGGCGCGTGAGTTGCTCGAACGGTTTACGTTAGGTGAAGGTAACTACTCAGAAAATACGGTACGGGAGGCGGCGCGTGCTTTGACTGGTTACTCCGTATCCATGAACCATAATTTGCAACCGCGCTTCAATTACTGGCAGCACGATTTCGAACCAAAAACCTTGTTTGGCGAAACCGGAGGCTTTGACGCAGACGATCTGGTTACTTTAATCATGAAGCAGCCCGCTCTGGATCGATATTTAGCCACGCGATACTGGCATTGGCTGGTAGCCGATCGAGAACCGACTGAGAAAGACATTCAACCGCTTGCGCAGGCTTTCCGCATCTCGGGGCATGAGTTGGGCAGACTGTATCGCAGCACACTGGAATCGGCAGCGTTCTGGCACTCGAGCAACCGCGGTGCATTGATCAAGTCGCCGGCCACTTTGCTCATCGGAACAGCGCGCACCTTGGGCTACGCAAACGGTATAAACGAGCAGTTATCGCGATTGTTAAAGCTCTCCGGGCAGGATTTGTTAGCGCCGCCCAATGTAGCCGGATGGCAAGAAGGTGCTGCGTGGATAACACCGGGTCGTTTATTGAATCGCTACAGCGCTTTGCGCGAGGTGCTGTCGGCAACGCTTCACTCACGAGCGACAGAATCGACGCAAGAGAACAGCATGGCTGTTGCTGAACGGTCGGGAATGAACAGAGCAGATTCAAGCCCGCACGTAGGGCAGTTAACAATTCGACTGGCAGCGGAAGACTATAAAGGGCCGGTGCACTATCGTATTGAATTACGCGACGCCAGCAACAGTGTAACTTGGGGCGGTGACGAGCAGACCTTGACAGCGGGCTGGGACACAGCGCGATACGGAATGGTGCAAGGCAGGGACCAGCTGCCATGGCAAAGTTTGAGTCTGCCGATTGACCCAACCCTATTGGCGTCTGGCGAAATCCTGCGCGTGCACTACTTGAACGACGCCGCTGGAGACGATGGGGATAGGAACCTTTATGTGGGTGCTTTAACAAACAACACTCAGTCAATACTGCCTATTCACGGCTCGCAATCAAGTGATTGTCCACCACCTAACTCAGCCGATACAGGGGATTTGTATTGCGCAGGATACGTCGATTTTGACGTACAGGCGTTGCGCACGCTAGAGGCAAAAAACCGTAGCAGTAGCCAGCAGAAAAACACGGTTCGATACGCTTCGAAAAACATCGAATGGGCAAATAAAAATCGCAATAACGGGAATGCGAATGTCAGGTTGGTGTTTCAGGACGTGCGCTTCGGTCAGCGACATTGGCCGGTCTTCAGTGCTTGGTATCGCATCATTGGTGATGAAGAACCGGTACTGTGGTTACACAATCAGGATTGTTGGCCCGATTGTCTTCAGCAGTGGCCAGATTGCGCGTGGCGCAATGACCAAGACCCGGTCGGCCGCACGATATCGATTCCTTCACTGGGTGTGCAGGGCAATAAGAACGCTGCGTGCCATGTGGCTGGGTTGAGTGATGATGAAGCGGCTATGGTCGATGGACTGTTAATGCAGGGCGGTGATCTGTTGCAACACGCTCTCGAGGGTGAGACTGCACGTTTTCCCGTACAGCGTGCGGGTGTAAAAGCCGGCTTGAGCTCTCTGATCGACGCTTTGAATAACTCTTCGATGCAATCTGTTTTTAAAACCCATTCACCAACGGCTCGCACCTCGAGTGACGAGGTCCCTAAGTGGGTTCAGGACGACTCAGCACGCAGGCCCTACATATACGATCAACGTAGCCGTGAATTAACCTTTTCGGCGTTTGATTTATCTGAGCGATACGAACAAATTATCGATGCCGGTTTTAGTTTTCCGAAGGTCCTGGCTCCCGGTATCCCGTTGGCTAAATTACCCGGTTGGACCCCTGCAACCGATGCGCCTATGACCGCTGCTGAACTGCAGCGCAAGGTTCGCAGCTGGCTGCTTAACCCCGCTTATCAGGTGCACTGACTATGTTGCGACGTTATTGGTTAAAGCGTGTTTTGTTGGGAGTAGGCGGCACGTCTCTCGGGTTGTACAACGCAGTCGGTGCTGCCGGTAC
>CALFBL010000122.1 GCA_937951695.1 uncultured Granulosicoccaceae bacterium
GAATCCTCTCGCCCCGACCATATTGAATCCAAACAGGACACAAATCGGGGGCTTTATAATCCGTTTTAGTGTGTCTTTCGTTGATAGAGATTAGGGATACTCTCAACTATTCCGTGAACTGGCCGATGTTTCCCTTGTCAGAACTGTCGTCCCCGGAGTCAAGACCATGCACGCAGACCAGCTGCGCGTAGCCACAAATAAGGTTGTCGATACACTTGCAGCCTCAGGAGTTCTAGAGGCTATTCGCGAATATCGCACCGCAAAAGGCGATCAACGTCCCGTTGCTGCGGCTCGTTTGGGTCATGCTGGGGCGATGCTCATGGAATCCATGGGAACTATCTCACAGGAAGAGGAAGCCATATTAAAACTGCTGCATCTGGATAGCGTACGAACCACCGGTTATTGGCAGAATTTGCTCAGCGCCCAAAAGCCTGAGGCTGAACGTTCAGCAGAGCTGGTTCACCTCTACAGCCGCGTGTTGTTTGCATCCAATCATTTACCTAATTTTGCGGCCTTGTTGAACCGAGTAACGAATGTACCGCGCGCTAGCGCGGCTGCAGCGCCCGCGCTGACTCCGCTGCAAACTGGCGAATCACGGCTCGCTATCCAGCTCTCTGATGCCGGCGAGAGGGCATCTGACCCTGATCGCATCGCACGCTCCATCGACGGTATCGACATGCTGTATTCGGCGTGTGCCAGTTTGTCTCGTCGTCCCGCTCTGGATCTGCGGCTCGATCATATCGTCGGTGTAGGTGATCGCCAAATTGTGTTCACCGGTGAGTCTGAAGGTGTTGCCGCAATGGCTGCGGTTATCGACTCTATTCCTAGCGCCTTGGCTAGTCTTAATGACGATCAGGAGATCGATCTCGATGCACTGGTGGATACACTGCCGATCTTCAAGCAGCTGAATACGTTGGCAGGCCATGGCGCCTTCAGTGAAAAAGATTTGCGAGACATTCGCGAAACCATGCACCAAGGTGCTTTGCTGACTTTGGAAAGTGGGGTGGTTCTGACCGACTCCGAGCAACCCCGGTACACAGGCTCAATGAAGCCTGCCGGCGCTCGCACGCCGCAGTTGGCATCGACCAATGGTGCAGTTGTACCGACGAATGCACCTGCGGCAGGGTACGTGCCATCACCCGCGAACGGTTCATACCCAGCCGAGCCCGTGCGTGATGAACATTACGAACGTTACTTGGCGGAACGTGCAGCCATGCAGAAG
Source organism: uncultured Granulosicoccaceae bacterium (assembly GCA_937951695.1). Classification (GTDB taxonomy): domain Bacteria; phylum Pseudomonadota; class Gammaproteobacteria; order Granulosicoccales; family Granulosicoccaceae; genus Granulosicoccus. The sequence continues at coordinate 1,223 of CALFBL010000122.1, forward strand.
GGCGCAAATGGTTCGGCGCCCGTAACACAGGCGCCCGATGACCCGTTTCCCATGTTGGGTAACGCGGTTCAGCAAGACTATGACGATTCTGCGGCATCAACCAATTTGGATAAACAATCTGCTGTGGATGAACTGCTAAAGACTCTAAACCGCCAACGCGACGGTTGAGGTGCAACCGCCACATTGGCGTTAGCAAAAATGGGCTCTCCGGGACGAGGGCGCACCGGATAACCCGGTATGTGAATCTACCCATCCAATGTGTGTTGGACGGTTCGAAAAATTCAAGAAAACTCCTACCAACGCCTACCGTCAATTCATTTAACGTCGAGCGGTTTTGAATCGCGCACCGGAAATGTGCGCAACCGAAGAAAATTTTGGTGCGGTACGAAATTTGCTGAAGCCTTCGCGGATAAATCTGAAAACTTTAAAACCGTGGCCATGAGTGCCGTCCTGTTGCTGTTTCTACTTTTAACAGGATGAAGGATGTGTGAGAGCCGTTCACTGACCCGCGTTCAGCATTGAGGTAAGTCGATGAAGTTGCAGGTATTCGCATTACGCCACATGGTTTGTGGCGAACTGGTGAATTTTCCGGCTACTGGTCGGCGTCGTTAGAGACCAGCGGAGACTGTCGCTGAGCCATGTTTCAAGCGACGTTCATTCGATCGAGTGCAGTTCGTTTGTAATTTATACTCCCTCTGCTCGAACACCATAGAAGAACAATAAGATGATTAGACTATTCGATTCGATCTCAGAACTACGACAGATAATTGTGCCTTGGAAATTGTTGGTGGCGAGCTGTTGCGAGCAGAATATAAATTATGAACCAGAACCACTGCTCTCCATTCTTGAAAATTTGGATTTTCTAGATTGGCGCGTCGTAACAGTATGGAGAAGCGATTGTCTGGTTGGCTTGTTTCCCCTACAGAACATTCAGAAATTGCCGATACCCGTGAAGCAATTTTCGATGCTATTCCAAAACCACTTTATGTCGTGCGTTCCACTGGTACACACCGATCATGTCGATGAGGTCTTAACTGAATTTTATCTATGGTTTTCTAACCCCAAAAAACCTTTGATACTCTCATTGCCGGAAGTACTTCCCGAAAGCTTAATATTTGAACGGTTTTTAAAAGTCGCATTCATTAATAAATTATCGATTGATCGCTCTTCAATTCAGACACGCGCTTTCTTGGATACCCGATCCCAGACATTTGACGCCTATTTCAAATCAAGCTTCAGTAGCTCAGGGCGATCGGCGTTTAGACGAAAACGAAAACGACTCGAAGAACAGCACGGCCCCTGGTCAACAGAATTCGTCGACAGTGACGATGGGCGTATTGATCGATTCGTTGATCATCTGATCGATGTCGAGTCAAAGAGCTGGAAGGAGGCGAACGGATCGTCAATCAATCTCAACCCGGGTGTTGGACGTGTGATCAAGGATACGTGTCATGCCGCAGCCGAACATCAACGTTTTTTGCTGGCTGTGAGTTTCGTGGGAGACAGGGCTGTGTCGGCAATCTCGAGCTACATCAACGATGGCAGGCTGCTGATTTACAAGATCGGATTCGATGAGTCTGTCAGCAAATTTTCGGTTGGGGCATCGACAACAATGGATCTTATCGAATACGCACACAACAGCTCACGTATCGACATCGTCGATTCTTGCGCGGATCAAAATTTAGAAATGTTTAACCGGGGCCTTACCGGAAGACAATCGGTCTTGACCTACAAGATTGGATCGCATAATGTGCGGTCTAAAATCGCCGTCTCTCTGGTATCAAGAACACGCAACGTACGTATAGTGATCAAAGAGACCTTAACGGCGACCTAGCGAAAAAAGTCTCTTGTCGTTGACAGAGCGTTGTTGGCATCGAGCTATCGACTGGATCACCCAAGCGCCAGATTGCGCCTAAGTCCTTAGATTCATTGGCTCCCCGGGACGGACTTGAACCGCCGACCCAATGATTAACAGTCATTTGCTCTACCGACTGAGCTACCGGGGAACTGAATCAAAAATGATAGTGTGATTTAACCCATCGGTCAACTGTCTGGGCCGTTTTCCCCCACGATTCATCAGTGTTCTTGTCCCCGTGGTGTAAAGTAGGCCCGTTTCTCGACGTAGAACGGCCACTCGCTTGATAAGTAAAGCCTTCGATCTCCAAACTCGCTATGCCCCAGCAGGACATCAACCGGAGGCTATCGAGAAATTGACGTCTGGCATCAGCGATGGTCTGGCCTATCAAACACTGCTCGGGGTTACCGGTAGCGGCAAGACCTTTACCGTAGCGAACGTCATCCAGAACCTGCAACGTCCGGCGATTGTTCTGGCACCCAATAAGACTCTGGCGGCCCAGTTGTACGGAGAATTTCGCGAGTTCTTTCCGAATAATGCTGTTGAATATTTCGTCTCCTACTATGACTACTACCAGCCAGAGGCCTATGTGCCAGCATCGGATTTGTTCATTGAAAAGGACAGCTCCATCAACGAGCACATCGAGCAAATGCGTCTTTCGGCCACTAAGGCTTTGTTCGAACGACCCGACGTTATTATCGTCGCCACCGTATCGTCCATTTACGGTCTGGGCGACCCGCAGCAGTATCATAAAATGGTGCTGCATCTGTCGCGCAATGAAATCATTGATCAGCGAAAGCTGCTGCGCCGCCTGGCTGAGCTGCAGTACTCACGAAACGACATGGAATTAAAGCGCGGCACCTATCGGGTCCGCGGTGAAATCATCGATGTCCATCCTGCAGATTCCGAACGTGAGGCCGTTCGGATCGAACTGTTCGACGATGAGATTGAATCGTTGAGTCAGTTTGATCCGCTGACCGGCGAAATCCTTCGCAAGGTACCACGCTTAACCATCTACCCAAAGACCCATTATGTGACTCCGCGTGACCGATTGTTGGCCGCCGTAGACGACATCAAGGAGGAGCTGCGCGAGCGGCTGGAACGGTTGCGAGAGGCCAACAAGCTGGTGGAGGCGCAGCGGCTCCAGGAACGCACTATGTTTGACATGGAGATGATCAACGAGTTGGGCTATTGCTCGGGCATCGAAAACTATTCGCGTTACTTATCGGGGCGAGAACCGGGCGAACCACCGCCGTGTCTGTTCGATTATTTGCCCGCCGAGAGCTTGCTGTTTGTAGATGAGAGCCACGTGACCGTGCCGCAGCTAGGCGCTATGTTCAAGGGTGATCGCTCGCGTAAGGAAAACCTGGTGAATTTTGGTTTTCGCCTGCCATCGGCTCTGGACAATCGGCCGTTGAATTTCCAGGAATTTGAAATGCTGGCGCCGCAAACGGTCTACGTCTCGGCCACGCCGGGCGAGCACGAAAAAACGCACACCGATGAGATGATAGAGCTGGTGGTTCGGCCCACCGGGCTGCTCGATCCGGTTGTGGAGGTGCGACCGGTGCGCACCCAAGTGGACGATGTTCTGTCAGAGATTAACCTGCGGGTAGAGTTGAATGAACGCGTACTCATTACGACTCTGACCAAACGCATGTCGGAGGATCTGACTGATTATCTGTCCGATCATGGGGTCAAGGTTCGCTACCTGCACGCCGATGTCGATACCGTGGAGCGAAGTGAAATCATTCGCGATTTGCGTCTGGGCGTGTTCGATGTCGTGGTTGGGATCAACTTGCTGCGCGAGGGTCTGGACATGCCTGAAGTGAGTCTGGTGGCTATCCTCGATGCCGACAAGGAAGGTTTTTTGCGCGGCGAGAAATCTCTGATACAAACCATCGGTCGTGCGGCCCGTAATCTTAAGGGGCGCGCCATCTTGTACGGTGACCGCGTCACGGCCTCGATGCAGAAAGCCATCGATGAGACCAATCGGCGCCGCAAAGTGCAGCACGACTACAACGTGGAGCATGGCGTCACCCCGGTGGGCATCGTGAAGCCCGTGGCCGATGTGATGGAGGCGGGGGGCGCCGCTAGGCCGGGCAAAAAAGCGCGCGGCAAAGGTGGTTCGGCCAAGATAAAATCTACCCTGGCGGAACACCTCACCGCAAATCAGGCGGCGAAAAAAATCAAGCAGCTTGAAAAACAGATGTACGAGGCCGCACGAAACCTCGAATTTGAAAAAGCGGCCAGTTGCCGCGATGAGCTTGAACTCATTCGGGCCAACTTGTTTCAGGAAACGAGTTTGCCCGATTAGTGGGCCGTTTTTTGTGCGAGAGAGGTTAGCCGCGCATCCAGTCGTTGGCGGCGCGAACGTAAGAGGCGCGGGATAGAACCAGCTTCGGCCGTGTCCCACCGCATTGACGCCACAGCACCACCGAACGAAGCCCGCCGAGAAGAGCGGCGCGTATCGTTGCGGCGATCGATTCATCATTTAAAAAACCAGGATCTCCACTGACCATGATGCGTGGTGAGAGATGGCTGATGCTGGTGCGGTACATATCGGCCAGTTTGTTGATTAACACGGGGTCAGTAACTTCGAAATCCAACCCCTGCGCTTGACTGATACCGATACGCAATTGTTCGACTGTTGAATCGTCTGCTAACACATTAGTACCGAGCTGAATAAGAGACAGTGCGTAGCGGGCCAGGTCCAGATCACGTGCCTCGTCCGTGCCACCGAACTGGTTTTTCAATACCCGCAGCCCGCGTCTGACGGCTGCGGCGCTGCCCCCATACGCATCTACCACCCCGGTGGCATTCAATGTCATCACCGAGCGCAGCGTATTGGCCAGATCGTCGTTGTCACAGCGACCGGTGGTTGCCAGTGATTTGCACACATGCACGGCCTGAAATACACCAGCAAGAGCCAGAGTCTGGTTGGGAATGGTTTTAATCGAGGCCATGAGATTCAGTATAGATGGATGTTCGGGACGCAACGCCACTTATCAGCGGGCAAAGTCACTGATGACGCCACCCCCCAGGCATTCCTGGTCTTGATATAGCACGAGGGTCTGGCCGGGCGTTACCGCTCGAATGGCGTCGGCGAAGGTGACATCGATCTGATTCTGATTCACAATGTCGATCGTGCAGGCTACGTCCGCCTGACGATAACGTACCTTCACTGATAGCGGACCGTCTTGCAAGTTCGGCGCGGTGCCCTGTACCCAGTGCACATCGTGTACCTGACAGGCATGACGCATCAGGCGAGGGTGGTTATGCCCTTGACCGACAACAAGCGTGTTGTTGGCGATGTCTTTGTCCAGCACATACCAAGGCTCGTCGTTAGCGCCCCGACGTCCGCCAATACACAACCCTTGGCGTTGGCCGCACTCGTTCGGTATGCCGGTTCCATCACCTGCCAACAGTGTTACTACGATTTCGCCCTGCTCGCCGCTAACAATTTCGGAAGCTCCCTCCAGCGTCATGCCACTGCCAAAGGCT
>CALFBL010000123.1 GCA_937951695.1 uncultured Granulosicoccaceae bacterium
CATGTTGCTTGCGGACTTTGGTTACGCAGTTCATTCCCAGACATACATTGTTACTGAAGATAGCCTTGCCAATCGGCGATCCGATCTGGTGGCCCTACTCAAAGGGGAAATCATGGGTTGGAACGACTATCTGGCCAGTACCGATGCTGCTGCCCAGTTGACGGTCGAGATGTTCCCTGATGCTGGCCTTGATTTACCAACGCAGGAACTGCAAGCGGCCCGTCAGGTGCCTTTGATGTTTTCCGAACTGACTGAGGAGAATGGGTTTGGCTGGTTTACAGATGAGACCGTTGCCGAAAACATTGCAACGCTTGGTTTGTTAGGTCGTGATGTGACCGCAGACCTTTGGGATCGGTCTGTGTTGGAAGAGGTGCTGGGTTAAACGAGGTTTTGACGATAGATTCGCTGAGGCGATAACAAAACCTGTTGTCGCCTTAGTGGAAGCATCGTTGCACGACGTAACTGATGTTTGCGGGCGGGTCAATTGCAAAGACGTTATTGGCATGACCAAAAGAAAACTCTCCGCGCAATAGAACTATTGTGTATCGACATTCGTTACAAATACGCTTGCAATGCACTGACAGTATTGAGGGTACTGTATTCGTATTTTTCATCCAAAATATCTCTGTGTTAAACGTTGCATGTGTAATTCAATTACCGAAATTTTATTGGTGTATATTTTCCCCAAAATCTGCACAAGCGAGCCGTCTTAGGCTGGCTAAGCGCGCGTCAATAACTGATGATTTCAAATTCCAGCCCATCATGGTCTTGGAAGTAGAATCGTTTACCCGGTTCGTAATCAGCGTGTGAATGTGTTTTGAATCCCGCATCTTTTACGCGCGATTCAACAGAGTCAAGATCGTTGACAACGATGCCAATGTGATTGAGTGACAACGCATAACCGTACGACGAGTGGTCAGGTTCCGGGGTCGAACGTTCGCTGTCATAGGCTTGCTTATACAGGGCAAGGTAGGAGTCTTCGCCACCCACGTGGACGGTAAAACTTCCGTGGATAGCAACTCCTTGCCAGCGTATGGTCCAGCCAAACAGATCGACCAACCTATTCGCGGTTGCCAGTGGGTCACGAACGGTGATATTAACGTGCTCAACGCGTGCAATAGTCATAGTTTTCTGTCCTGTTTGTTGGGTCTGAATTTAAGTTGTAGCTAAAGTCTAATACCTCTAGTAATATAGAGATCAAGACTTTTCTTCACGTGGTTCATATGCGCAAAAAAGCATCGAAAGATCCACTCATATCTATTGGGGCCCTAGCCGAGCGCACCGGTCTTGCCATTACCGCCATTCGGTTCTATGAAAGTGAGGGCTTGATAAGCTCAACGCGAAACGCCAGTGGCCATCGACGCTTCATACGAAGTGATATTCGGCGCTTGTCATTTGTAAAAATTAGCCAAGGATTGGGTTTTTCACTAAACGAGATTCGCGATGTATTGGCCGCGTTACCCAACAACCGAACACCGAATAAGCGTGACTGGCAACGTTTGAGCCAGCAATTTTCGGCAGACATCGATAAACGTATTAACGGGTTGCAGTTGTTGAAAGAGAACCTAAGCGGTTGTATTGGCTGTGGTTGTTTGTCGATGGCGAAGTGTCGACTGTATAACCCGGACGATCGGGCTGCAACATTGGGCAAGGGCCCGCGTTATTTAATGGGCGACACCACCGAAGACTACAACACGATTTTGGGCGTATAACCCCTGTGCCCAAAGCTGATATTACTTGCCGTGAGCTCGTCAAACGTTTTGGCGAGCTCGACACCGTTGCGCCGATGTCGTTGAGATTTACAGCGGGTCAAACCACGGCGCTGGTGGGCCCTTCGGGCTGTGGTAAATCAACTTTGCTGCGGATGATCGCGGGGTTGGAGCAGCCGAGCGAAGGCTCAATCACAATCGGTGAAGAGACGCCCAACGCGCTTGCTAAACGGGGCGGGCTGGCGATGGCTTTTCAGGATGCGTCGTTGTTGCCGTGGCGCAGCGTGCGGGCGAACATCGCGCTGGGGGCAACGCTTGCGCGTAAACCGGTGGATCGGGTGGACGATCTGATCACACTCGTGGGCCTTGATGGTTTTGCCGACGCGCGCCCGGCCACACTGTCGGGTGGGATGCGTCAACGGGTGGCGATCGCCCGGGCATTAGTGTCGGCACCGGACGTGCTCTTGCTCGACGAACCGTTCGCAGCGGTTGACGCAATTACTCGTGCCCGCCTGAACGCAGAACTGCCTGCGCTGTGGCAAGACACCACGACTATCTTGGTCACCCACGCGGTGATAGAAGCGGTGTTGCTCTCGGATCGCGTGATCGTTTTGTCGACACGCCCTGCGAAGATCGTGGCTGACATTCTCATCAAACTTGACGGTCCTCGAGATGAGGCTATGCAGCGCTCGGACCGTTTCAAATCCTTATGCGATACGGTACTCACCGCACTTGAGGACGGGCCCTGATGCAAGAGCGCGGCTGGGTGCGTCCTGCGGTTTGGGTGATTGGCATCTTAGTGCTCTGGCAGGTGCTGGCGCAACTCAGTGCAGACAGTGTGTTGTTCACCCGTCCAAGCAATATAGCCGTTTACGTCTATGCCCACGCAGGTTTGCTGGCTCGAGCGGCCATTGCAACGAGCGAAAATGCCGCATGGGGGTTTCTTTGGGGAACACTGTCTGCTGTGGCACTGGCCTCAACAGCGATGATGCTGCCGCGCGTTGAGCGGGCACTATCGGCGTTGTCGCTGTTGGTGTTCTGCTTGCCGTTGGTGGCAACGGGACCGATTTTACGAGTGCTATACGGACCCGGTGACGGACCGCAGATTACTCTGGCCGCGTTAGCTGTTTCCTACACCACCTACCTTGCCGTGCTTGTGGGCTTACGCGCTATTCCGCAGACATGGGCAGACTTGGTCGCAATTTACGGGCGCGGGGTCTGGACGATGCTGGTTAAAGTTCGTGCGCGGGCGAGCTTACCGTATCTGTTTGTTGGCTTGCAAATCGCTGCCCCGGCGGCATTTCTCGGGGCGATGATAGGCGAATTCACCGGCGCGGAACGAGGTCTCGGCGTGCTTACCTTGCGCGCAATGCGGGGGCTGGATGTGGACGCCACTTGGGCGCTTGCGACACTCGCTGCAGTGATTGCGATGCTGGCTTACACATTGGTTGGCTGGATCGCACACCGGTTAGTGGGGTATTCACCGGTGATTCTGCTTACGCCACCAAGGGCGCACAAGTCGTTCCCACTGTGGCGCCAACTGTTGGGATTGCTAGGCCTGACGTTGGCGGTATTGATTATCTGGCAAATCGCAATGGATGCCTTCGGGCTCAACCGCTTTTTCGCCAAACGCCCGGCTGATGTCTGGACTTATCTGCTTCAAGCCGATCCGCGCGGGATTTTGTTTGCAGCGTTTGCAGACACCCTTACAATGACCATTCCTGGTTATCTCGCCGGGTTGTTACTCGGTGCGGCCCTGGCGGGGTTACTGGTGTTGGTACCTGCGTGGTCGCGTGGTGTTATGCCAGTGGCTGTCGCGCTGCGCGCCGTGCCCATCATCACAACTGCACCTTTAATCGTGCTCGCCTTAGGGCGTGGTGCCACTGGCACCATCACGATCATCGCAGTGATGATTTTTTTCCCCACGCTGATTGCTTGCTTGCAAGGTCTGCGGCAATCACCGGGGCAGATCGTCGACGTGTTCAATAGCTATGGAGCAGGGCGATTGCGCTTGCTGGTAACCGCGCAAATCCCCGCCATGCTGCCAGCGTTTTTCGCCAGTGCGCGCATGGCTGTGCCAGCGGCATTACTTGCGGTGACCACCACGGAATGGCGTAAACAGAAACACGCAAAACGGCTGA
>CALFBL010000124.1 GCA_937951695.1 uncultured Granulosicoccaceae bacterium
GGCCAAGCCATTACTAGATCCTTCGGTGGTTGAAAATACACAACGGGCACAGGGCCTACCAATGGATTGCCATCGGGAGCAAACGTAAAGGGGCCGTTGATGACTTGTTTGATACCCGCATTTTCAAAAGCCGGGAAGTGCTTGAACCCCACTTCCAGTGAGGGTGCGATTCGATCCAGATCCGGTTCGAGCAGTTCGTGGCCAAAATCCCAGGGGGTATTCACCGGCGACCATGGACGGCACGCTTTTTCATAGGTGCCCAGTAACAGTCCGTTGCGTTCCTGTCGGGTGTAGATTTCGCCTTTAAAGTCGATGACACCCACCAGCTCGCGGCCAGAGTCCTGATTAAATTGAACGATCTCGGGCATGTCGTCAGTGAGCAAGTACATATGTTCCATCGCCAGCACCGGCAGTTCAAGACCCACCATGCGTCCCACCTCTCGCGCCCACAAACCGCCCGCGTTGACGATGTGGTCAGTTTTTACAGTGCCTTTTTCGGTGATCACCATCCAAGTGCCGTCGCTGTCTTGCTGCAAGTCGGTGATCCGGTTTCTAAGCTCAATGTCTGCGCCGAGCACCTTGGCGGATTTGGCGTAGGCGTGCGTGGTGCCGGAAGGGTCAAGGTGCCCCTCGACCGGGTCCCACAGCGCGCCGACGAAATGACTTTCGTCCATCAGCGGAAACATCGCCGCCGCCTCTGCTGCGGTGATGAGTTCGGTTTGCATGCCCAGACAGCGTCCTCGGGCGTGGGTCAGTCGTAGGAAATCCATCCGCTCCGGGCTGTCGGCCATCATTACACCACCGGTCAAATGCAGTCCGCAGGATTGCCCAGAAATTCTCTCCAGTTCATCGTACAGCGAGACGGTGTAGGCCTGCAATTTGGCCACATCTGCATCCCCATTCAGGGTGTGAAACCCGCCCGCTGCGTGCCATGAAGAGCCTGAGGTAAGTTCCGAGCGCTCTATCAGCAAGACGTCTTTCCAGCCCGCTTTTGCCAGATGAAATAAAACCGAGCAGCCCACGACTCCACCACCGATAACCACCGCCTGATAATGGCTTTTCACATTGACACCTATGTCCGAAATCGTATAACGCATGGAGTAGAATGAGTCGAGAAACCAAACCCTTCGATTCACCCGGACCCAATCATTTCATGGAAACTATCCTGTTGTCCCTTCCGCTCGGCAAAAAAGTCGGCATCGCATTCTCTGGTGGCCTGGACACCTCGGCCGCTATCGCGTGGATGAAAGAGCGGGGCGCATTGCCGTTTGCCTACACCGCCGATTTAGGGCAACCCGACGAGAACGATTTTGACGATGTTGCCCGTCGGGCGAAGGCCTATGGCGCTGAGCTTGCTCGTACGGTGGATTGTAAGGATGTGCTGGTGCATCAAGGTCTGGTGGCGATCATGTGCGGTGCCTTTCACATCGAAAGTGGTGGCAAGCGCTATTTCAACACCACACCGTTGGGCCGTGCCGTGACCGGCACGGTTCTAGTCAAGGCCATGGCTGAAGATGATGTGAATATCTGGGGGGATGGGTCTACTTATAAAGGCAACGACATCGAGCGCTTCTATCGCTATGGCCTGATGGCCAACGCAGACTTGCAAATCTACAAGCCCTGGTTGGATCGCGACTTTGTCGCCGAACTGGGGGGGCGCGCCGAAATGAGTGAATACCTCAATAAGCTGGGTCATGAATATCGCGCCAGCGCGGAAAAAGCTTATTCAACCGACGCCAATATACTCGGTGCTACCCACGAAGCGAAGGATCTTGAGTTTCTGGAGAAAGGCATTCGCATCGTAGAGCCCATCATGGGTGTGAAGTTCTGGGATTCAGAAGTCGCCATTGACGAGGAAGAGGTGAGTGTTACCTTTGAACAAGGATTTCCTGTGGCGATTAACGGCCGAGGCTTTGAATCGCAGCTGGCAATGTTTCAGGAAGCGAACCGCATTGGTGGGCGACATGGTTTGGGTATGAGTGATCAGATCGAGAATCGAATCATTGAGGCGAAAAGCCGCGGTATATACGAAGCGCCCGGTATGGCATTACTGCATATCTGTTACGAGCGATTGCTCAACGGCATTCACAACGAAGATACCTTAGAGAATTACCACATGCTAGGTAGGCGCTTGGGCAAGTTGCTCTACCAGGGTCGATGGTTTGATCCGCAAAGCTTGATGTTGTGCGATACGTTGGAGAAGTGGGTCGGGCGGTCTGTGAACGGCACTGTCACTGTTGCGCTGCGTCGCGGCGATGACTACACACTGCTAAACACGATCAGCGATAGTTTGACTTATAAGCCTGAGAATCTGTCCATGGAAGTGGTAGAAGATGAGGCTTTTAGTCCGCTGGACCGCATTGGCCAGTTGTCGCTGCGCAATTTGGACATCGCAGACTCTCGTGAGAAACTCAAGCGTTACACCGACGATGGTACTTTGCCAAAAGGATCCCACATAAAGGCGCTGATCAATGACGATGCTTCCAAGCCTTGATGAGTCAAAATTCTCAGAGCTTTTCCTTGAGCAAACGCCCTTATTGGATGTGCGAGCACCGCTAGAGTTTAAAGTCGGTGCTATTCCCAATGCGACCAACTTGCCCTTGATGAACGATGAAGAACGTCATGAGGTAGGTAAACGCTACAAGGCGAACGGACAAGACGCTGCCATTGAGCTCGGTCATAAGCTGGTTTGCGGCGACAAAAAAGCGATGCGCATCGAAGCTTGGCAAGCGTTTGTATCAGAACATCCCGGTGGCGCGCTGTATTGTTTTCGTGGCGGTGTACGATCGCGAACCTCGCAAGTCTGGTTACACGAAGCCGGCAGTGGTTATCCACTGATTGAAGGCGGATACAAAGCCTTGCGTCAGTATCTCATTAAAATACTGGAGCACTGGGTGCCGTTGGTGCCTGCGATTGTGGTCGGTGGACGCACGGGAACCGGGAAAACCCGAGTGCTGGTAGCGAGTGATCGCATGATCGACCTAGAAGGGCTCGCCAATCATCGCGGCTCAAGCTTCGGTGCCACGCTAACACGTCAACCCTCCAATATTGATTTTGAAAACGCGCTGGCTGTTGAGTATTTGAAGCTCGGCACGGAATCGCTTGAGCGCCCCATTGTGCTGGAAGATGAGGCGCGCATGATCGGGCGGGTGAGCTTACCGATGATACTGCGCAAGCAGTTGGCTGCTGCTCCCGTGGCAATTCTTGATGTAGAATTTGACGAGCGTGTCCAGAACGTATTGGAAGACTACGTCATCGATTTAGTCTACGACTACGAACAGCGCGATGGTGATGAAGACGGTTTAAACGCGTTTTATTACCACCACAAAAACGCCATTGGGCGCATCCAGAAACGCCTTGGGGGTGACAACACCCGGCGCGCACTACTGCTTCTGGAAGCAGCTTTTGAGAAACTTGTCGGTGCTAGGAATACCACGGGATTTTACCCATACATTGCCTTTTTACTGCAACACTATTACGACCCTATGTACGACTATCAAATTGCTGCGAAACAGGATCGAATCCAATTTACTGGAAATGGTGACGCCGTTATCGAATGGGTCGCAAAAAAAGTCGGGCTTGATCTATGATCGCAGCCCCTATCACGCACGACATCGTACTGGTTGGTGGTGGTCATACCCACGCGTTGCTGCTTCGTCGTTGGGCGATGGATCCACTGCCCGGGGTCAGGCTGACGCTGATCTCGCGTGATGTATTGACCCCCTATTCAGGGATGTTGCCAGGGTTTATTGCAGGACACTACACGTTCGAAGATGTGCACATCGATCTGTTTCGTTTGTGCGCCTGGGCTGACGTCAGGTTTATCAAAGCTGAGATGACGGGCATTGACCTGTCATCGAAAACGTTGCAATTGTCGGGTCGGCCAGATGTGGGGTATGACATCTTATCGCTCGACACCGGCTCTACCCCAACTCTATCGGTGCCAGGCGCTGCAGAACATGCCACGCCGGTAAAGCCTGTGTCCAGTTTTATCGAACGCTGGCGTTCGGTGGAGAATAGAAAGCCTGCGAATCTGGGAGTGGTAGGCGCGGGTGCTGGAGGGTTTGAACTAGTTTCGGCCATGGCACATCGTATGAAACATGAGCCAATCAACCTGCATTGGTTTTTGCGTGGCGATACACCGATGTCTGATCGGCCCGGCAAAGTTGGCGAACGAGCCCTGCAAAGTGCCGACGAGGCGGGCATTAACATTCATACCGGGTTCGATGTAAAGCAAGTCGAGGAGGGTTGTCTTCACGCGGTCGACGGGCGTACACAAGAGTTTGCGGACCTTTTATGGTGCACAGCGGCTTCGGCGCCGGCGTGGCCGGGCTCAGCAGGGCTTGACACCGACAGTCGTGGGTTTGTTGCAATCGCTGCGACGCTGCAAAGTACCTCCCATCCTGATGTGTTTGCCACCGGAGATATTGGGACGCAAATCGATACGCCCAGTGCCAAGGCGGGTGTGTACGCCGTACGTCAAGCCCCGGTGTTGTTTCATAATTTACGCGCATTGGTAACCAATAACGCTCTAAAAGCTTACGTGCCGCAAAAGGATTTTCTCTCACTGGTCTCCACGGGTGGCCGGTACGCCATAGGCAGTCGAAGCGGGGTGACTTTTTCTGGCGCCTGGGTCTGGCGTTGGAAGCATTCCATTGACCAGGCGTTTATGGATAAGTTTATCGATTTGCCCAAGCGCACCATGTCCGCGCCGGCAACGGATGCACCTATGCGTTGCTCAGGCTGCGGATCAAAGATACCGGCTGAAGTGTTGCGCGATGTGCTGGCAGATTTTCCGATCGTTGAAAATGATCGAGTGAATGTCAGCGTCGGGGTCGCTCAAGGTGACGATGCCGCGGTGTTTACCTGTCGAACTGCCACACTCGTTCAATCGGTCGACCAGTTACGCGCAATGCTGGATGATCCTTATGTTTTTGGACGAATCGCAGCTCTTCACGCTTTGAGCGATGCCCACGCGCAGCAATCGATTCCGCATTCGGCTCAGGTGCTGCTGACCATCCCATTTGCTAGCCCATCAGTAATGGCACGAGAGCTACGCCAACTTATGTTAGGTATTCATTCAGCTTTGCAAGAAGACGAATGTACGTTAGTGGGCGGGCACAGCGCTGAGGGCGAAGAGCTTCAAGTGGGTTTAGTGGTGAATGCTGAATTGGCAGAACCTCATGAGTCAGTCGAGTCGGCCAATAAGGAAACAACTGCCAGTCGCGGTTCTAGCACAGATCGGGAATGGTCAATTATTCTCACGCAACCATTAGGCATTGGTTTGCTGTTCGCCGGTTTGATGCAAGCCAAAGCTCAGGGTGTGGATGTTGACGCAGCGCTATCGGACATGATGCAAAGTAACGCAAAAGCTGCCAAGATTTGTCGTGGTCAGGGTATGCGTCATTGCACCGACGTAACAGGCTTTGGTCTGTTAGGTCATCTGCATAACACGGCCCATCGTGAACAGCTGATCTGTTGTATTCAGCCAGCCGATGTGCCGGTGATGGCCGGTATCGAGGCCTTAATTCAAGCCGGCGTACAGAGCAGCCTTAGTGAATCGAATCAACTGATTCTGGCGCAACTTATCGGTGCGCAAAATTTGAGCAACACGCAAAAAATCGTCTTGACCGACCCGCAAACCGCCGGTGGGTTAGTGACTTGGGTGCCCAAACACAACGTGGATAAGTGTATCGATCAGCTTCGTGCTGCGGGTTACGAACAGTCGGCTGTCATCGGGCGCGCACGATATATCAATGACAGAACCGACAGCGCAGGTGTGAGCGTGTTGGGTTAATATAATGAGTCGCATATATTGGAGTGGGAAATCGATGAGAAGTTTGTGGGCGGTGTTGGTGTTGACCATGCTGACGCTCGGTTCAGCTCAAGCGGCAGATGAATACCTGGGCTCTTGGGGAGCTGGTAGCACAGAACTCATGACCGTATCGCGCGACGGGGATGCCTACCGTGTACAGATTATTCGCAAAAATGTGGCTTCCGAATACGAATCTGTCGAGTTCCCGGCCAAGATCGTTGACGGTGTCTTGGTCATCTCCTTCGATCTGGGTAACCTGTCAGCAATGTACGACGCATCCAAAGAACTGTTGATGCTCGGTGGTGTGAAGGAATTTAAAAAATTGTCCTCAGAGCAAGCGGCTGTAAAAAAAGTCAGCTTGCAAGAGAGGCTCAGTGAAAAGTGATTCGAAGCACTAAGGCTTATGTCTAAACACGGCTACGAATCAGGGCGTCTCAATCTACCGTTTGTAGGAATTTGCACGTTTGGCAAATACCGCTACGTTGAAGACTGGGATGCGATCGATGCCGATGTTGCCGTTCTTGGGGCTCCCTACGATTTCGGTTGCCAGTGGCGTTCCGGCGCACGGATGGGTCCAAGAGCTGTTCGGGAGGCGTCCACCTTGTTCGCCTTCGGACATGCAGGTGCTTACGACCACGAAGACGATATCGTTTATTTGTCGCCCGATAAAACCACCATAGTCGATATCGGTGATGCAGACATCATCCACACCAAAACCGAACAAAGCCATAAAAACATCGAGTACGGTGTTCGAAAGATTTTACAAGCGGGTGCCATACCTGTGGTGATTGGTGGGGATCATTCAGTCAATATCCCGTGCATCAACGCTTTCGATGATCAAGGCCCAATGCACGTCATTCAAATTGATGCGCATCTGGACTTTGTCGATGAACGGCACGAGGTCCGATACGGTCACGGTAACCCGATGCGTCGTGCGGCTGAAAAGACGTACGTCACAGGCTTGTCTCAGATCGGTATCCGGAACGTGTCGTCCACCGCTCGGGATGGCTACGAAGATGCGCGGCGCATGGGCTCAGACATCCTATCGGTTCGCCAACTCAGAAAACTCGGAGTTGATGGGGTACTGAAACGCATCCCCGAAGGCGTGCGGTACTACCTCACCATTGACATCGATGCGTTTGACCCGTCTATAGCGCCTGGCACGGGAACGCCCAGCCACGGTGGATTTCTTTACTATGAAGTGCTGGAATTACTCGATGGCCTGTGCCGGCAAGGACAGATCGTCGGGGTCGATATGGTCGAGGTGGCACCCGATTATGACCAGACATCGTCCACCAGTATACTAGCGGCACAGCTATTAATGAATCTGATGGGTCGCATGTTGCACCATCGTTCGTAACCGCAAGACTGCGGTTACCTCGTGTGCTGGATTTTTGACTAAAAATTCGTTGCTGTGTACGCGATGCCAATGAAACCGATGGCAGCAAGCAGTACACTCATGCCAGAGGAAACGAGGTTGGGGTGTGCTGCCAGAGAACTACTATCTTAGAAATTTTGATGCGTTGACTGCATTCGTCGAAGAGATGTATCGTGAGCTATTAACCGACGATGAATTGGCCTGGTCAAGCGCTGTAAGGTCTTTGCCTAAACACGCAAAGCAACTCTATGTTCGTCTGCTAAGTCGACAAGACAACACCTTTCGCCTCGGGAAACTAAAATACCCGGAAATTGCGGATATAGCAGACGCCGCACTGGCACTTGCCAACGCTGGATTTGCCACCACTGAAGCACCGACTGATCTGTCTGTTCTCCTCACAGCCGTGACTCGGCCAGAGCTCACAAAACTTCCCGAACTCCACGATATGAAAGCCGCTTCGCGAGCGCAACTTGATGCGCGATTACTCGAAATCGATTCTGACGCTGTGATCGATGCTCTAGTTGGGCTGGATAGCTGGATTCAAATCCATCACACTGAGCGATTCGAATTGTTCATCCTGTGTTACTTCGGCAATCGCTATCAGGACCTCACCGAATTTGTTGTACGCGATCTTGGTCATCAAAGGTACGAACGCTATGCGATAAACAAGGGCTCGCGCGCGTTCCAGACCCGCGAGCACCTCGACGCGCATTGGCGCTATTTTCATTACCAGGCCATGTTGGATTCGATCGACGCGGGCAACGCCGATGCGCTGATCGCACT
>CALFBL010000125.1 GCA_937951695.1 uncultured Granulosicoccaceae bacterium
GGTGATTGAACCACCCCACATTGTTGCAATCCAGGAGAAGATTTTTACTCCTGTTGGACCCGCGATTACCATTGTGGCGAATACAAAGTAGCGTTGGGTACCACATGTACGCCGTGTTGCCCGTCGGTCATAACCAGATAAGCACAACCTTGTGCAATTAGCTCTGACGTGATCACTTTCGAGGATAAAGTGGGCTTTAAATCAAAGGTTTTGTAAAGTGCACCAGCCTCGGCGCGGTTGCAGAATAGAACATCCAGCGTCCCCAGTGCCTGCCTAAACCTGTGCGCCTTGCCAGGAGACACCAGCACAGCAACCAGCAGATGGGTAGGAGGTGTCAGTGAGTGACATCTCGCGACAATTTGGTTGATGGTGTCTGCCGAGAGGTTCCCGTCCACAATCACGCATTCGGTTGCGTCCAGATCAAGGTGGGGTTCAATGCTCGCCCAAGTCAGGTGCTCAGCTTGAGCCACATCAGCCAGCCCGATAAATACCTCGCCAGTGACATCCAACACGGCACTGTAGCGGCCGGTTAGCGTTGAGCTAACAGCGGTGTTGATTACCTGCACCTCTTGCGTGGTCATCGCGTGCATCAGTTCACGTCCGTCCCGATCATGACCGATGTTCACCACCAATCTTACGCCGGTGGTGAAGCGTGCCGCAGCGCGTGCCAGGTTGGCAGCGACCCCGCCCACGTAGCGCTCCCAACTGACGGGGTTGGATTCTCCTTTGATCAGCGCGGCGCGAGCTATGGCGATTTCATCGACGTGCAGGGCGCCGATGATGCAAAGAGTGTGCGGCGATCGGTTTGGCATCCTGCCAGTGTAACGGTTGCGGCAATCGAGTACAGTCGGTGTCGTTAATTCGCGCCCGTTTTCCTGTGTTCAAAGGTACAGTAAAGCTTTGCGATCACTTTCAAGAAAGGCAGTCATGATAGAACGTATTGCGGTGATTGGCGCGGGCACCATGGGCGCCGCCATAGCCGGCCAAATAGCCAATGCGGGTATGGACGTATTGCTACTCGATCTGGCCGGTGAAACGTCAGCGAATTCAGTCTCAGAGGCAGCCGTTGAGCGGTTGCTGAAATCGGATCCGCCAGCGCTGTTAAATAACGCTGTAGCCTCATGTATAACGGTGGGAAACATCCGCGACGATTTTGACCAGCTAGACACGATGGACTGGATTGTGGAGGCCGTGGTAGAGCGTTTGGACATCAAGCAGGATTTGTATCGACGCCTTGCCGCCACCATCAAGAGCGACTGTATTGTTACCTCTAACACCTCCTCGATCCCAATTAAGCTGTTGGTTGAGGGCATGCCCGAATCCTTTCAACAGCGCTTTGCCATCACGCACTATTTTAACCCGGTGCGATACATGCGATTGCTGGAACTGGTTCGAGGTGAACAAACCGGTGACGATGTCATGCAGGTGTTGGCTGATTTTAACGATCGCAAGATGGGCAAGGGCGTTGTCACGTGTGCGGATACTCCGGGGTTCCTCGGTAATCGGGTGGGTGTGTTTGCATTACAGGTCGGCATCGATGAGGCCATGCGGCTATCGTTACCGATTGAAACCGCAGACGCTTTAATGGGGCGGCCCATGGGCATTCCTAAAACCGGTGTGTTCGGGCTCTACGATTTAATCGGTGTGGATCTAATGGCCGACGTTGTGCGCTCGCTGCGCTCAATCTTGCCCGCAGGCGATGCCTTTCACGCGGTGGGGGCTGAGAGCCCGATGATTAACGCTATGATCGAGGCAGGCTACACCGGGCAAAAAGGCCTGGGTGGTTTTTATTGCGTAAAAGACGGGCAGGAACTGGTAAAAGATTTAAGTAGCGGTGAGTATCGCGCAAAACTTGAAGCGCTTCCTGAGCGTGCACTAGCAGCTACTGCCGCCTTAGCCGAACAACGTGAAGCCCTAATAGATCTGGTTGACGGCGACGATGTCGAGTGTCTATTTTGTCGTCGTGTACTGGCCCGGGTGCTGGGCTACGCTGCGAGTCTGCTTGGCGATGTCACCGATTCCCCGCAGGCTATTGACGATGCGATGAAGCTGGGTTTTAACTGGATTCGCGGACCGTTTGAAATGATCGATGCGCTGGGCGCTAAAACCGTTGCTGGTTTGTTAACTGAAATCGGGCAAAGCGTCCCTGCTTCGATACAACAGAGTGGTGCGTTTTATCAAGTCAACAGCCCAATGGTATGTGTGCGTCATGCCGATGGGCAGCGACACCCAATCTATTTACCGGCAGGCGTGGTGCGGTTTTCTCTGTATAGACAAACTCTGAAGACTGTAGCCAGAAATACTGCCGCCAGTGTGTATCAACTGGATAAGGATCTGCGATTAATTGAATTTCACAGCAAAGCCAACGCCTTGACCGATGCTTCGATGGAGATGGTGCAAGCGGCGGCAAACAATCCAGGCTCTGGGATCATCGTGCATAACGATGCACAGCACTACTCAGCGGGCGTCGATCTGAACGCGTTCCTAGCCATGATAAACGCATCGGATTGGAATGGGATTGACGCGTTTCTGGAACGGTTTCAGATGGCGGTGAAAGCGCTCAAATACGCGCCGGTACCGGTGCTGGGTGCGCCCAGTGGGTTATCGCTGGGGGGGGGCTGTGAAGTGTTGCTGCATTGCGATAGTCTGGTGATGCATTCGAATATCGTCATGGGCCTGGTTGAATCGGCGGTGGGGTTAATTCCGTCGGGTGGTGGAGTGAAAGAGACCTACCTACGCTGGTACAACCAATTAGGCGATTGGGACGAGGCGGCTTGGAAAACCTGGATGAATGTCGGGTACGGCGCCACGGGAACCTCTCCTGATCTGGCTCAAAAGCTGGGCTACTACCGTCCTGGCACAGACGTTGAAGTCATCAATCGCGATCGTCTCTACACCACAGCTGTCGATACCATTACCCGCCTGCAAGTTGGCTATACGCCACCAAGTGCGCCGACGTTCAAGCTGGTTGGAGGGGGGATGCTTCAACGTATGCGAACGTTTATGCAAGACGGTGTGGATAAGGGGCTCTTTGCCTCCCACGACTTCACCGTTGCTATGGAAGTTGCCACGATTGTCTGCGCGGACGATGGGGTGGAGGTCTCGGTCAGTGAGGATCAACTGTATCAGCGTGAACGAGATGCGTTTGTTCGCTTGGCAAAAACCGCTGAATCAAAAGCCCGAATCGAACATCTATTGGCGGGTAAAGGAACGTTGAGAAACTGATGTCGAATCATCCACCGTATCACTGTTGAGTGTTGGTGCGTCTGCCTTGGTGAATACAGCGCTAACATCATCTGACAAACCCTGGCGTTTACGCTGCATTGGGTTTGGCGTCTGTTGAAAATAGGTAGACAGTCAAAGCAATTCCTGAGACCACCACATATGTCAGAAACACCGATTGGTACGCTTGTATTGATGTGGGGTCGGTGTGCTGGTTAGCGACCGCACCTGTCAGGTATTGCATGGTACCTGCGCCAAAAATGTTAGTGAAGTTAATCAGTGTTACTCCACGACCGGTTAAGTTTGTGGGTACGAACGCTCGGGCATGAGCCACGATAACGCCGTAGCTGGTCCCGAATAGCCCGACCACAATCAGTAGGACGGTAACCGCTAAAACTGATGAGGCTGGAAAGCTTGCCAGTAACGCAATGGCCAGAAGGGTGACCAGGTTTCCGGTAAAGATGATCCATTTCCGTGTATTAAGCTGCTTGTCCAGTGGCCCATAGGCAATGCTGCCGATGATCATCGCGATACCCATGGCAAGTGTGACTTTACCGATAACGATACTGTCTGCGCCAAACACATTGGTCAGGTAGGGCCCTGCCCATAGGCCACGCAGATTGGCTACCGGTGCGTACAGTACTAATCCCATGACCAGGATGGGCCAGAGCGCTTTGATCTTCAATAGAGTAATAAACCCAGCTAGCCCGGTGTTGTCGGTTTCTTGTTTTTCTGGATCTTTCACCATGAAATAAATCAGTAACGCGATGATGGCGGTACTAATGGCGATGACGAACATCACTGTCCGCCAGCCAAATGTCTCGGTGGCCTGAGCCAACGGCGAGGCACTGGCGAGGTTGCCCAGATTGCCAAATGCGATTATCCACGAGGCGAGAACCGCCAGTTGTTTTGGCGCAAAGGTACGAGCCACTATGAACAATGATCCCATTAGTACTGGCGAACAGCCAACACCGATCAGTGCCATGGCCACAATGATCATCCAGGGTTTTGTGGCTAGCGCGAACAACAGCACACCACCGGTTCCTGCAAACCCGAACAGGTAAGAGACCGTGCGGCGTGGTCCCAGTTTGTCCAGCATCACCCCGACGGGAAATTGCATAAGCCCGAACACAACAAACCACACGGACGCGGCCGTGGACAGATTGGATTGAGTTGCCCCGAGCTGGTCGTTGAGTTCAGGGGTTAGAACCGATAAAAAAGCCCTAAAAAATTGGGAGTAAATGTACGCAATGCCAAGCCCTAGAAAGCCGATCACCGATGCCAATTTCACTGGTGTGTGGTTCCAACGAGTGTTGACACCTGTGAATCGGCTATTGCTGCGTTGCTGACAGGCACAGTACTCATGGAACCAATTCCAGACGTTGCATGTAAGAATGGGTGGATGTTTCGTGTATGCTTTTCGGCATTATGACCGATATGAACACAGTACGTTACGGCATTCTCGGCTGCGGAATGATGGGCAAGGAGCACATCCGCAATATTCAGTTGATCGAAGGGGCGAGAGTCAGCGCGATCGCCGATCCCGATCCGGCGATGCAGGCCGAGAACAAAGCCTGCGTGCCAGAGGCCCGTTTTTGCCACACACTGGAAGAATTACTCAGTGTTGATGACATGGATGCGTTATTGATTGCCAGCCCAAACTATCAACACGCAGAGCAGTTGTTGCATATAGTGAGCGCTACGCAGCTACCTGTACTGGTTGAAAAGCCTCTGTGTACTCAGTTGGAGGATGTTCCGCGACTGATGAGCGCGTTCGAAACCTACGCAGCACCGGTGTGGGTAGCTATGGAATATCGCTATATGCCACCCGTGCAAAAACTCCGACAAAGCTTGACTGAGGGGACTGTCGGCAATTTGCAAATGCTCTCTATTATCGAACATCGTTTTCCATTCCTCGAGAAAGTCAACGATTGGAATCGATTCAACCGATTCTCTGGTGGTACATTGGTAGAGAAGTGTTGTCACTACTTCGATCTTATGCGATTGCTGGTGCCCTCTGTACCCACACGTGTTTACGCCAGTGGTGCCGCTGATCATAACCATCAGTCTGAAATCTACGATGGTGTGATTCCCGATATCATCGACAACGCTTATGCAATTGTTGATTTTGCTGGCGGCGAACGAGCGATGCTGGAACTGTGCATGTTTGCGGAAGGTTCGCGCTATCAGGAGTCGGTAATAGCGTTAGGGCCGCAGGCAAAAGTGCAGTGTGATATTCCTGGGCCAACCCGTTTTTGGCCAGAATCTTTGGGTGCCTCCCCACAGCCGAGGCTGGTTGTCAGCCCGCGTAATCCTGCAGGCCCGATTGAAACGCCAGTTCCCGTGCCCGAGGCTTTATTGGCGGCAGGTGATCACAACGGCTCGACGTTTTTCCAGCATCAGTTGTTCGTTGAAGCGGTTCGCGCGCACAGAGAACACCCGAGAAGTGATGGCGGCTCGAATTTGGAGAATCCCCACAGCCCGTTAAACTCAGGGGTAGAAGTGTCCGTCCTGGATGGATTGCGGGCGGTCGTATTGGGCATAGCCGCTCAACAATCAATTCGGTCCGGCCAAGCGGTTAACATGGCGCCTGATGGGCTGAGTTTCCATTGAGCCCCGACGACTCCTTGCATTCAGGTATTAAATAAACACGTTTGCAAAAATGAACAATATCGCAAGTCATGGCGTAACTGTGCGCACTATAAGGCCGGTTTCTGCGATACGTGATGTTTTCTTCTACTATCGGTTATACCTTTTACAGACGTGACGGATGCGGTCGAATGAGCGAACTGAACGAGAAATTAGCAAAATTTAAGGCAGAAGCAGTAGAACAGCTTCAAAAGGCAGGTGTAACGGACATTGACGATGTGTTGTTATCGAAACTGGTAAATAACCTGAAACTGGTCATTGATAACAGAGACGCATTATCTGTGGCAGGTTCAGACCCAAAGGAAATGGAGACCGTCAGGCGTAATTTTCTTGTTAAGAAACTCGGCATCAAGGATGAAGAGAAAGGCAAAACAATATGTGCCGACGTTGCCAGAAAAATGGTCGACAGTCGATTGAAAAATCGTGCAGCGTTTTACTACCTGTGCCAAAAGCAGGTGGGCTAGTGACCCAGTAGCGACTCGCTAGGTTCCAGAAATCCACATTTGTAGGGTGAGCGTTAACACCCAGCACGCCATTGCAACCAATGCCAGGGCAGGGAAGCCACTGGCCAGCAACAAAATGGTATCCCACAACGACATACCCGCAATGAGGGTGACCACTGCCTTGGGAACATCGCCGGGTGCTCGGCGAACCACAAAGAACAATGCGGCCCCTACACTACATGCCAGCAGAATCAGTGGGATGAAAGCGACCGGATTTGCCAGAGCTAATTTAGCCGCCCATAGAAATGGGATCAAAAGGCCCAACAATGGCCAAGCATGAATGATTTGATTTAGGTGTTCCTGTTTGGCGGTGTAGGTCAAACCAATCACGTAGAGCCCTAGCATCGTAGCGGCGAAAAGCACAGAGCCGGACAAGGTGTTCGACACGATCATCGCGCAGGTCACGTAAACCATGGCACGGCACGCGCCCATGATCACAGGACTAATAGGGTTGTTCTTGTGCCAGGCATCGTACAAAATGATCGATCCGATCAACGCCACTGCTGCGAACATAGCTTGGGTGATCGGTTGGCCAGAAACCCACGTAGCGGCTGCCG
The DNA here is from genome assembly GCA_937951695.1 of uncultured Granulosicoccaceae bacterium. GTDB lineage: Bacteria > Pseudomonadota > Gammaproteobacteria > Granulosicoccales > Granulosicoccaceae > Granulosicoccus. Next base: position 6,932 of record CALFBL010000125.1, read on the forward strand.
TTGCCACAAGCGAACCGAGCAGTAACACAACGGCTGCAACAGCGACCGACCTTATTCCGATCTGCTTGTTCGCGATGGGACGATCATTGCGATTGGAGGCATCGAAATCAGCATCGAATACATCGTTTAGAAACATACCGCCAAGGTAGGCCAGGCTAATTGCCAGCAGGCTTAGAAAAACGTTCGCGGTATTCAGATTAGCACTCGAACTTGCGGTAATCGTTAGACTAGGCCAAGGCGTCGTGACACCCATACCCATTGTGCTTGCTAAGGCAAGTCCTGTGATGACGTTCGCCCAAACGGTCGGTAAGTTTGAGACCCGACCCAAGGTCAGCCAGATAATCATTAACGAAGGAGATTTCGTTGTCACGAGCTAAGCGGCAATGCGTTGTTGTTGACGCAGCGAGTCTATGACCCAATTGAATTCCCTGACAATCGCGTCATCGATCGATTGCGTGCGGTATACATCGGGTAACACATCCCACGTGTAGGTCTCGATTTCAAGATGTTCACTGATCGGTTTTATAGCGTGACGCTGCAGCGCTTGTTCGACAAAGAAGCGGGTGGATGAGAAGTCTCCCAGGTTATCCAAGAATATAGGTACGTGAAAATGTACCCGCCATTCTCTTTCTTGTTCACTGTCATCCAGTGCATCCAATGCGGCGGGTAAATCCTCGAAACGATTCAGCGTACCATTGTGCTGTTCGACAACCTGATGCAGATAGACCTTATCGATAAAGGGCTCTAGTAAGTGTTTATTCTTCGCCGACAGGTTGGGTAAACGAAGTCCTGAACTGATCTGAACTTTACCGATGGCAATGCCAGCGTTTTCCAGTGCATCGATGCAGTTATTGCAGGATTCAAACTCAACGGCTGCGTGACATAAGTCCAAGCATAAAGTCAAATGAGATCGAAGTAAGTCTTCGGCCACGTCCAGTGTGACGTGGGTGAGTTTGGCGAACCGTTCGCAAGCTGATGCACCATACAGGTGTTGATCGAAATACTCGATCGACTCTTCGATTGTTTCAAGATAGCAACAAGGTTCAGGTTCCAGTGCCAGCACAATGTGCTTCCCCGTACGACGTTCGATGCCAACAAGGTAGGCGGCTTGTTGAATAAAATAGTCCGTCATTTGCTCGACGTCAGACTCTCGCTGTACCGAGCTTTTGAAGGCGCCTGGTACGGTGCTTATGCTACCGGTCATGTGGGGGGGCAGGATTTGCGCAAACACATCGGCCAATGTGTTGCTGTAGTTAAGGCGTGCAGCATCGGTCCAGTCAGGCAAGTAGACGTTCTCCTTTACCGCGTCCCCATGAAAGGTACCATAGGGAAAGCCATTGATGGTGTACACATAACAATGGTGATCGGCTAAAAATTCGAGGAGTTCGGCAATCGCTGAGGGCCTGGCGAGATCCTGAGCAGCAACCGCTGACAAGCGCAGCCCAATACCGAAGGGGGCTTTGGGGCTCAACTGGGCTTTGATCGGCGGGATGTGCAAGCGCAGACTATTCAAGACTTCATCCCAACTCTCGCCGGGGTGAATGTTTGAGCAATAGCTTAGGTGGCCAACCGAGGCCGTATGCAGTGATAGATCCATAAACCGATGCTTGCACGAACTGTGCATAATCCGGCTATGCAGCAGACATTAGTTATACTGGTTGTCGGACTAAGCCCAGCATTGGTCGGAAAATATACACCGCATCTGGAAAAACTGGCTGCCTTGGGTCGAATGCGCCCGATGCAGGCGGTCACGCCCGCGGTGACCTGTTCGGCTCAGTCCAGCATGCTGACCGGTCTGAGTCCGCGTGATCACGGAATTGTGGCGAATGGGTGGTATTTTCGCGATCTGGCAGAGACTTGGTTGTGGCGCCAGTCAAACCATCTGGTCTCAGGTGAAAAGGTTTGGGAGACAGCGAAGCAACGCAACCCAAGCTTCAGCTGCGCGAAAATGTTCTGGTGGTACAACATGTATTCAACTGCGGACTGGAGCGCTACCCCTCGACCGATGTACCCCGCTGACGGTCGAAAAATTCCTGACCATTACACCTACCCAGCCGAGTTGCATGACGAACTGGACGCGAAGTTCGGCCAATTTCCGTTGTTCAAGTTCTGGGGCCCTGCCGCAGACATAACGTCCAGTCGATGGATAGCGAACGCGACCCGCCATGTCATGCAAACCCGTAACCCGACCCTGACGCTGACGTACTTGCCGCATCTGGATTACAACCTGCAGCGCCTCGGCCCTGATCTCGATCACGAGTTGGTGCAATCCGACCTGCGCGAGGTGGATGCGTTGTGCGGCGAATTGATTGCGGAGGCTGCGCAGACAGGCATGGAAGTCATGGTGGTCTCTGAATACGGCATAACACCGGTAACCGATGCTGTACACATCAATAGAGCCCTGCGATCTGCTGGGATGGTGCGTGTTCGCGAAGAACAGGGCCGTGAACAATTGGACGCGGGGGCCAGTGATGCATTCGCCGTTGCCGATCACCAGATAGCGCACATCTACGTAAACAATCTGGATCGACTCGATGAAGTGAAAGCGGTTATTCAGAAGCTGGATGGTGTCGAGCACCTGCTGGATGATTCGGGCAAGCGTGACTGGGGGCTCGATCATGAACGATCTGGAGAGCTTGTCGCGATCTCCGAAGCGGATCGCTGGTTCAGTTACTACTACTGGCTCGATGACGAGCGCGCCCCGGACTATTCCAATACCGTCGACATCCACCGTAAGCCCGGCTATGACCCAGTTGAATTATTTTTAGACCCCACGATCAAGTTGCCGCTGGCTGCTATCGGCGGCCGAGTCCTTCGAAAGAAGCTCGGGTTTCGAACCTTGATGGACGTGATTTCGAATCGCGATACGCAGCTGGTCAAAGGCTCACACGGACGCCCCACCGATGATCCCGATCATGGGCCTGTTCTGATCAGCAGCAAC
>CALFBL010000126.1 GCA_937951695.1 uncultured Granulosicoccaceae bacterium
GGGCAACACTTGCATCAGTGAATAACCTACAAATGCACCCAGCATGTAAAACGAGCCGTGCGCAAAGTTAACAATGCGGGTGACACCAAATATCAGTGATAAACCCGAGGCCACCAAAAAAAGTGTGGCCGCGTTAGCAAGGCCCGTTAACAACTGGGCAATAAAAAGACCCACCTTAACAATTCAACTCGTGCTGTGCTGCGTATTATTGGCTGGCCGGACGCATCGAAGCGACTTCTTCGTCAGACGGAAGATAGTCCGCACCCAGCTTGTACGTCCAATCCACCATCACACCGCCACCATCGACCAAAGACGTTGTACCCACAAACGCACCCATGGTGGATTGATGATCCTGCGCCCGATACACGATGGGGCCAACCGGTGTTTCAACCTCCAGCCCGACAAACGCTTCCCGAATAGCTTCTGTCTCAATGCTACCGGCACGTTCGATGGCAGCAGCGATGGACTGAGCTGTCATATAACCAACCAATGATCCGATCTTCGGATTGTCGCCATACTCAGCGGTGTATGCATCAACAAAAACCTTGTTCGCACCCTCTTCAAAATCGTACCAAGGGTATCCTGTCACCACCCAACCTTCAGGCGCTTCATCAGCCAACGGTTCAAGATACTCCGGCTCACCCGTTAACAGGCCATAAACATTGCGACCATCGAATAACCCACGTGTGCTGCCTTCTCGAACAAACTTTGCAAGGTCCCCGCCGAAGGTAACGTTATAAATAGCATCCGGTTTTGCGCGCTCCAGCGCTTGCACTTCGGCACCGGCATCAATTTTAAATAATGCAGGCCATTGCTCGGTCACAAACTCCACGTCAGGACGCAACGCGGTCAGTGCTTTTTTAAAAGCTGCGACGGCATCTTTGCCGTAAGCGTAGTTGGGCGCTATGGTGGCGTATTTAACGGCATCGGTTTCGGCTGCCTCTTCAGCCAGCATAGCCGCTTGCATATACGTAGAGGTTCGCAAACGGAACGTGTAGTCGTTACCGGCTTCCCATACCAAAGCATCCGCCAAAGGCTCAGATGCTAGGTACACCACTTTTTTCTCAGCAGCAAACGACGATATCGCCAGGCCCACGTTACTTAAAATAGTACCCGTGAGCATCGCGACTTCCTCGCGATTTATAAGCTCTTCGGCTATCTTGATTGCCTCACCAGGCTTACCTTGATCATCGCGATAGATAAATTCCAGTGGACGATCAATGACACCTCCGTTAGCGTTAATCTCTTTGAGCGCTAGCTCGATACCGTTTTTGTAGGGCTCTGCAAACGCTGCCATGCGCTTATAGTGGTTGATTTCACCGATCCTTATAGGATCAGCTGATATAGCTACGGAGTTGATGGCCGTTAACATACCGACAGTGACAGCAGCTATGAGTGATTTTCTAATGATTGAAAGTCTTTGATGCATAACAATATTACCTGTAGTTAGTGGCGCTTAGCACTGACTGAGCAGCCGTGCTGCGCGCTGCCTCTATGAGTTAAGTTTTTGGACAACTTGTTTAGAACTTGTTGGTTTTTTTCGACTATTACTGTTGCGTCTGTTGCGTTTGTTGCGTTTGTTGCGTTATAGATTGCTCCTGATCAATCAGAGCCTGTATGCGGCGCCGATACACAACCGGCCCCTTGTCGATACCAAGACGAATCGGCTTACGCATTTGCGGCAAGCGCTCCGCAGCATCAATCGCTTCAAGGATTGCTTTGTCTTCATTAAAAGCGATCCTAAACATCTCATCCATTTGATGTGATACCTGTTCATCACCCACCGCTGCATTGCGCAAATGCATCCAGCGATCAATGGTGTAATGCTCGTTTACCGGGGTGAGAAAGTGTAAAGCAAAAATTCGCAAACCCTGATCGCGCTCGTTCTCCGCCAATTTAGCGTTGACATCAGCACTACCAAAATCGATAACGGCGGTACAGGGAAGGTGCAAGTAGTAGTAGTGCCAGCGATCGACATGACCGTCGAAGCCACCAAATTTTTGAAAAAAACCTACCGGAGGTGCGTCACGAATCCAGCGATAGGCTACTAACACGTCGCCATCTACGTCGACATGGACCGCTACATCCTCGCTAGCGGCGTTGCCCAAAGTCGTCGGGTGTACAAAACTGACGTGCGCAGGATCTACCAGATTTTCAGCCACATTCAGATAATGCGCTTGCAAATGCAGCGCATCTCCCTGATGGACATGCCATCGATCGTCGCTGAACTGAGGCAAATCAAATACCAAACTGATGTCAGCCTTATTTGCGTCTCCCATCCAGACAAACACCATGTTATTTTTTTCATGCACCGGATAGGCACGCACGGTTGCGCTTGCAGGAATCGAATCTTGCCCAGGAATACGAACGCATTGGCCTTGAGCATTAAACGTCATACCGTGGTAGCCGCATTGGATGGTGTTATCAATCAATGTGCCTTTCGATAGAGGAAGCTGCCGGTGCGGGCATCGATCCTCAAGTACCGCCATACCGCCATCGGTTGAACGATACGCAACCAGCGGTTGTTCAAGCATGACCAAGGCGGTTAAACCCGTCGTAAACTCTGTCGACCAACCGGCAAGATACCAAGCGTCGTAGACGTAACTCGAGGTGGAAGCCATAAACAGGTCTGCACATCTAATGCTCGTTCGAACAGTTAGTTAACCCG
>CALFBL010000127.1 GCA_937951695.1 uncultured Granulosicoccaceae bacterium
CATCGATAAATGCCCGACGCCCTGATCGGTAGCAGCGTTGCAGCCGCGAGGGGACGGGTCGAACACGGTTTGAAACAGCGTATCCCTGCCAGTATGATCAAGGCCGATATCACCGTGCTCACCCGGGTTTGCCAAGTCCAGCTGATGGATGATGGCACTAAATTGCGGGTCAATAATATCGCCTTGTAGCCACATCGACTGGCCACTGGGGGATGGCATGGGAGCACGCCAGGAATCCCACAGATTTCCCTCACCGGCTTTGACCACGTTAAGCTCATCGGTACTGATCCGATAACTCATCAGGTTATAGCCGCCATCCGGGGCCTCACATCGAAACCCGAATAAATCATCGTCCATGGATTGCATGTAAATATCGCTACCGCCGCGGGCGACACTCCCAGTTCGACATTGTGGTGAAAAATTCCGGATTAGACTGCGACGACCGGTGACCACGTTGTAGGATAAAAACTGACTTTCACTGGAGGCGGCACCACTCACATAGAACAGCCGGTTCGGATCGTGCCGACTCCAAAACACTTCTTCCAGATCAGCGGCCTGGATGTTTAGGTTCCTCACCGGTTGGTAGCTACGGCCATCGAGCAACTGATAGTCGGAGCCAGTGGCGCTGCGGCGAAACAGCAGCATGAGAGATTCGTCTGCGTTCCAGGTTTGAATGGTGTTGTATAACGGTTTGATCACATCGCCGGTGCGAGCGTTAGTAATTCGAATGATTCTTGCGCCAAACGCAGGATCATTAAACGCTTGTAGATAACCTGGTTTTTGCATCGGCACCACGGCGCGCGACTGTTGATCGGTTACAGCCGCTTCGCACAAATCCAGCGGTGCGTTGATCGCGGGCAAGAATCCCGGTGTCGACAACAAGGATCGATCGATCGGCACCAGTGAACTGCACGCCGTTAAAAAATAAGCCATAGTTACAGCCAACCCTGCGCAACGGTTGTGAGAGGGTTCGCACGCGCTATCGACACGCCCGGTTAGGTAGACAAATGACATTTAGGGCTCCGTGGGCAAGCACCACTTCGGGGGCATATCAAGCGAGCATCTTTTTCGATGCCACGCTCAAGCCAGGCAATATTCAATATGCGAGCGACTCGGCTAAATTCGCTCTTCATCGTGTCCGGTATGGCAACCGTGCCGCCATTGGCTATACACGCTTGTCGTAGTTGCATTGCAATCTCGCGTGCATCGTTACCTTGCGCTGCCAACGCAGGGTTCAAATCAACACCAGCGCACAGCACATGATTCTTTTTCACCATGTCTTCAACTTTTACCGATTCGCAGCAGTAGATCCGTGGTTCACCACCCACGTCGAGCACAGATATTTGCGCCGATGTACCGGCTTCTGCCGAACTGATCATACGAAACACCGCCCAGTGCTGACAGGGATCCTGCACCATCCGCATGTTTCCCCACGGCAGTGGTATGCCATTGCCACGGTACACCGCCAACAGTCTTCCCGGAGGGTACGCATCAAAGTAGTGCCAATGAGAATACGATGACACCGCTGTCATACGCCGCATACTGACCGATGCGGATACGTCGGCCAAGTCGGCAACGCTGACCTCATGTGCGTGTCGTTCAAGTAACCGTCTAAACGGCACCTTGGGACACAGCAGCGCACTAGCAAAAAAACTGCACTCAAAATCTCGCCACGCGTGGACGATATCTTGCGCGTCGACAGCGTTGGACTGTTCAGTGTAAGCGGTGTCGGTACGGTCAGTCGGCTGATTACCCACGTAGGATGGGCTTTTCACTCCATCGCCAGCGTGCAGTACATGATGCCCGATGTAGACCGCTAGATCGTACTTTAAGCGCTGCGGTTGATCCTGTAGGGCCTTGTTCAGTCGTAGGGTTCTTGGCACCTTGAAATAGGAACGAACAGTTGACGTGGCAGCGGCACCTAGTTCCACCAGCTCTGTTGCCGAGAGTTGATCAAACCATTCAATATCAAGATCCATTTCCTTGCAGATTTCAAGCAACCGGTCTGCCGATATCGGCAACTGCTTTCCCCCGACCGATTCTGCCGACCGCTCAATCTCAGGAAAGTGATTTTGGTGATGTTCCTGGTGAGCTCTTATTAGTAGGTGCGCAAATTGGCGACCGGATACACCCGTTTGCGAGAGCATCTCCGGAATGGCGATTTGCAAAATCTCATTTGAAAACAAAAAGCTCGGCTCCAGCGCCATTCCCGCGATGCCGCCGCGATTGCCCTTATCCGGCACGATTGCCTCGTGTTCGGGGACGTCATCGAGGAACCACTTCACATCTTTTTGAAATACCGCCGCTATGACTCCAAGCATCGACTCACTTGGGTGTCGTTTTCCACGCTCAATCATGGATAAATAGGACACGGACGGGGCCGATTCTGCGTTGAATTTGACACAGCGCGCCGACAGGTCTTCCATCGTCAAGTTATTGTTTTTTCTCAGATTTCGAATCTTGGTACCGAGAAAATGGGCGTTCCGAATTTTGCTTGGACTGGTCATGTTTGTAAAATTCACAATGTAAAATTTTTATTGTTCAATTCTAGTCTAGTTATCAATAGACTCCTCGCTAACCTGATTACAGCAATCCACCGCGTAACAGTCACCAAGCATCCACCAACTATTGACAGGGTAGACGACATGGCCAATTCACAGCACTTTAACGAAGTCGAAGGCAAGCAGGTACTAGCCACCGAATTTCTCGATCATCAATTCCCACTGCGTATTGGCACCCACGCCGAGGTGAGCTGCTACCTAGTGTATTTCGAACACTTGATGGCGATCAGAACCGACGGCACCACCACCTCGTTAGTAACCCCATCTCAGTTTCAGGATTCGGACGGCTGCCTCGACGGACCCAACGTAGTCTCGCTCAGCGATGGCAGTACGCACGTGGAGATACGTTTGTGCAATGCGCCCAAAAGTGCTCAAGAACACCACTCGTGCATTCAGGATGTTCGCATCGATACGGTGTTAGCTACCGGCTAGCTGCGCGCCAAATTTTTACACCATCTGCATTAAGCAATACAAATAACTTATAACTATCACGGATTCACCCAGACAATGACTACCTACAAGCAAGCTGTAACGGACGCTGCCAAGATGATTTCTTCTAACGGCGATTCTTGGTCAGCAATTAACCCCGAATCGGTCGCACGCATGCAGCTGCAAAATCGTTTTAAAACGGGATTGGACATCGCCAAGTACAACGCGAAGATCATGCGTGATGATATGGCCCACTATGACCGCGATTCGTCGCAGTACACCCAATCGTTGGGTTGCTGGCACGGCTTTATTGGCCAACAAAAAATGATTAGTATTAAAAAACATTTTGCCTCGACCAAAGGACGTTACCTGTACTTATCGGGCTGGATGATCGCGGCTCTGCGCTCAGAGTTTGGCCCTCTGCCCGATCAATCCATTCACGAAAAAACCAGCGTACCGGCTCTGATTGAAGAGCTATACACTTTTTTAAAACAGGCGGACGCGCGAGAGCTGCGTCATTTGTACACCGACCTCGATGAGGCACGCGCTGCCGGCAATGAAGTGGGCGAAAAAGCGGCACTGGACAAGATCGATAATTTCCAGACGCATGTGGTACCCATCATTGCCGATATTGATGCCGGTTTCGGTAATGAAGAAGCCACCTACTTGCTCGCAAAAAAAATGATTGAAGCCGGCGCCTGTTGTCTGCAAATAGAGAATCAGGTCTCGGACGTTAAGCAATGCGGTCATCAGGACGGTAAGGTAACAGTGCCTCACGAAGACTTTATCGCCAAAATAAACGCGTTACGTTATGCGTTTCTGGAAATGGGTGTGGACGACGGTGTCATAGTGGCTCGTACCGATTCACTGGGCGCAGGATTGACGCAAAAAATACCGGTATCCACCTCAAAAGGCGATCTGGCCGACCAGTATACCGCGTTCATCGATGGCGAAGAAGTTGTCGATGCCGCAGGTTTACATTCAGGCGATGTCATTATTCCCCGCGGCGACAAAATGTTGCGCGCCAAGCGTCTACCCAATGGCTTGTTCGCGTTCAAACCCGGAACCGGTGAAGATCGCTGTGTACTCGATTGCATCACCTCCTTACAAAACGGTGCAGACTTGCTGTGGATTGAAACCGAGAAGCCACACGTCGGACAGATCGGAGGCATGGTCGATCGTATTCGCGAGGTCATTCCCAATGCCAAGTTAATCTATAACAACAGCCCGTCGTTTAATTGGACGTTGAGTTTTCGTCAACAAGTATTCGATGCTTGGAGTGAAGAAGATCGGGATATGTCAAACTATGATCGCGACGCATTGATGGACATCGAGTACGACGCGTCCGAGCTGTCCACCGAAGCGGACCAGCGCATCCAATCTTTCCAGAAAGACGCAGCCGCTCACGCGGGCGTGTTCCATCATCTGATCACTCTGCCCACATACCATACTGCGGCTTTATCTACCGATACGCTGGCAAAAGACTACTTTGGCGAGATGGGTATGTTGGCATATGTGCGAGAAGTACAGCGGCGTGAAATTCGCAACACCCTTGCCTGCGTCAAGCATCAGGATATGGCAGGGTCGAACATCGGCGACGACCACAAAGAGTATTTCTCGGGTTCGCAGGCGCTAAAAGCCTCTGGCAAAGATAATACGATGAATCAGTTCGGATAGAGCATCCCGCAAGCGCAGGAGTACAAAAAAGGCGGTCATTATTGACCGCCTTTTTTTCTGGATCAACGCCTGAACCCAAATCTCAACCGGACAACACACCCGCTAGCCAGACCGGGTCGACATTGCCACCGGTAATGACCACAACGATGGCGTCGGCGGAATCCTGTGAACCGTGTTTAAGTGCTGCTGCAAGCGCCACAGCCCCACCCGGTTCTGCTACCACTCTCAGTTGATCGAAGGCAAACCGTACCGCCTCAATGGCATCCTCTTCGCTGACGGTCAATCCACCGCCGCACAGCTCGGCCATGATCGGAAACGTTAGTTCACCGGGCGATGGGGTGATAATCGCATCGCACACCGAATTGGGAACACTCGAGAGTGATTCGCGTTTGCCGCTGACCAGTGATCGGCATACATCGTCAGCCAGTTCAGGTTCAACGGGGCGAACACAAAACCCTGCAGGGCCGCCAGACTCTGTGTTGCGATTCGTATTGTGACCCTCGTCGGGCTTAAAACCATGCAGCGCAATTGCAATTCCGGAGGTCAATCCGCCGCCGCCACAACACACCAATACGGATGCTGTATCCACACCCAGTTCAGCGGCCTGCGCAGCAATTTCAAGCCCACAGGTACCTTGCCCGGCGATGACATTCACATCGTCATAGGGCCGAATAAGCGTTAGCCCGCGGGCCTCGGCCAGCGCTTCACCCACCGCCTCTCGACTCTCACCCCGGGCCCGATCGTAGAACACCACTTCGGCCCCGTAACCTCGGGTATTGCGAATTTTCACCGCCGGTGCATCCTCGGGCATGACTATCACCGCCGGTATGCCCAGTCTCTTGGCTGCTCGCGCGACACCTTGAGCGTGATTACCCGAGGAATACGCAATCACACCACCGGCCCCTGGCGTTCGTTCATGCATGGTCATGAGCGCATTCCAGGCCCCGCGCCATTTAAACGAACCCGTGTGCTGCAAACATTCCAGTTTGACGAGCACGCGCTTACCCACCTGCTCATTCAGAGCATCGTTTTCGATCAAGGGTGTTCGACGGGCAATGGACTCCAGCCTGACGGCTGCTTGCTCTACGTCGGAGAACGAGACACTTAAACTGGACATTTAAAAAAGCTCATGGTGGTGTTAACGTTACATCTGTGGGGACACGGCCGATAATCGTCGACGGCCGCAAGAAACTCGATTGACGACGGGAACTTTACAATGACTTCCGCACTCCAAAGTCTGACTCGCTAAATTGGCGATGTCAGGCGACAACGAATAAACATTTGGAACAATGATGTCATCGAACCCTGTAAAAGTCATTCTCTACCGATGGGCTGGTGCCTGGGGCCCACTAAGAGTCAATACCCCCAGTGGTGAGTGTTCGCTTACCGTTGACGTGATAAAAGACACCTTTTCCAATGAGCTTGCGGATATTCCGGTGGAACTGGAAACCCACGATTGGTTGAGCAAATGGTGGCGTCCTTTAATATTTGGCGGGTGGCACGCCCCCATTGTCATCGTCGGTAATCGCGTTGTCTCGCAAGGCCACGCTTTAAATCGAGGTGTTCTCACCGAAGCTGTGATTGGAGAGTACGTAAAATCTACCGAGCTTTCCTCGACGCACTTGTTTGGTAAAGAGAACTGCCCTCACTGTGTCCGGGCCAAGGGTTATCTGGAAAAAGCCCACATCGATTACGAATACCACGATGTGATAAAGGAGCCGCGCTCTCTGTATGAAATGCTCGGTCGGGTGAAACCGGTTGTTGGCTCCAAAACACCCATCACAGTTCCCCAGATCTGGTTCAAAGGCGAATACGTCGGCGGCGCGAACGAGCTTCAAGACATCGTAAAAAGGCCGATTAAAGCCAACCCCGATAGAGGTCAGTGTTCACTATCTCCGGCTGGAAATATAATCACCTAAGTCTGTGTGGCCCAGTTGCTTGCCATAGAGGCGGCAACCAAGGCCACGCCCACAGCACACAGTACAAATCCGCATACCCCTATCGCGGTTAAGCGCTCATCGAATAAAATCCACGCTTCAATGGCCACCAACGGTGGCACCAAGTAGAAAAGACTGGCGACTTGCCCGGCCTCACCGCGCTGCAATAACTTCATCAAAAGCAGCACGGCTCCAATGGACAACACCACCACCAACCATGCCAGAGCTGCGATAAAAGTAGGCGTCCAGTTGATTACCTGGGTTTCAAACGCACGGCTCATTGGGTACGCCACCAGCGCCGCGCTGGCGTACTGCACCACAGCCCCCGACACCAGCGGCACATCGGAGCAAAAACGCTTCTGGTACAAGGTACCCAGCGTGATCCCTAGCAATGCCATCACACAAAACAGCAGACCAAGCGCATCCACCGAGTGCACCGCCTCAAACGCCACATCGCGATCCACCAGCACCAGCGTGATGCCTGCAAGCCCTGCTAGCACACCCAGTAGTTTTACCCGAGTGATGGACTCTCGTAGCCACAGTGCAGCGATCAACACAGTGAGTAGCGGTTGAAGACCGACGACCAGAGCTGAAAAACCGGCATCTACGCCACGATGGATGGCAATGAAAACGCCCCCCAAATACACACCGTGCAACAGCACACCCACCACAGTTGCGTGAAAAAAATGCGACCCTGTTGACGGCCACGGTTCTTGCAATACGGGCACCAGCGCCGAAAGCACAATCGCTGCGATGATAAAACGGATGCTCAACAACGTCAGCGGTTCGGCAAAGGCAACGCCGTATTTGGATCCGATAAAACCGGTGCTCCAAAGAAACACGAACAATACTGACGGCCAGTGGCGCAGTGGGCGGGTACGCCAGCTTTTCACACGACAACACCGGTCCAATCTAGAGCGCTCTAGTATGCCAGCTCTGCACGACCGTCAAGACAGCTAATTGACTTATCCGCGACACACATCAACTCGGCGGACGCTATGATTGTAAGATTTGACCGTTTGAACGATCGCAGTAAAACTTTTTCGGATTCAGGTCGCACACATGACGTACCTAAGCTTTGTCTATCTTATCGCTGGCGCGGCATTGCTGATGTTGGCTGGCGATGCACTGGTGCGCGGAGCGATGGGCATCAGCTTGCGGTCCGGACTGTCTGCCACATTCGTCAGTTTGACCGTCGTGGCGCTTGGTACCTCTTTGCCGGAATTGCTAGTCAGTGTGCAAGCGGCGCTTCAAGGCTCACCAGGCATCGCACTGGGTAATGTGATTGGCAGTAACATGGCGAACATCCTGCTCATTCTGGGCGTACCCGCGCTCATTTTGGTGGTGCAGACCGACGCTGCAGAACATCGACGCAACGTATTGCTAATGCTGGTAGCCACGATCGCGTTTGCGGCTGTGGCTTGGAGCGGTGAGATCTCCCGCCTAGCAGGCGTAGCGTTTCTGATCGCGTTAGTTGGCATTATCACAATCAGTATAAAACTGTCAAAGTCCTCAGGCAACGCCGGTGAGTCGTCGGCTTTAACCGACGATATTGATCCAAGCACAGCCACAGAAACGACCAACAAACTGCTCGCCTATCTGGGGTTTGGCGTGATCGGCTTGCCAATTGGTGCTTACTGTCTGATCGAAGGCGCTCGGGACATAGCGCTCGCCGCTGGCTTGTCAGAAAGTGCGGTGGGGTTAACCGTCATTGCATTGGGAACATCACTACCGGAATTAGCAGCGAGTGTTGCCGCAGCGCTGCGCGGCCGAACCGATATGATCATGGGTAATGTGATTGGCTCGAACCTGATGAACATTCTCGCTATCATCGGCGTCACCTCGATTATTTCGCCGCTGGACACCGCATCTGAATTATTAAAGCTTGACCTAATTTCGCTAGTTGCGATCAGCGCCATTCTGGCGCTCATTGTTCTGGCCGGTTGGCGCATCGGGCGCATACTGGGTGTCGGGTTCCTGCTCGGTTATGGCGCGTTTGTGTGGTTGGCACTCAGTCACACAGCGGGCTAACCTCGCTAATGTCATCAGGGCCATCAATTTCGTTGAAAACGTGGCGATCCAGCGCGTGGCAACAGTTTATAACTCGCCACAGTGATCCACCATAACATTGCTAAACGTGGATGATGCGTCGATCCAATTCGGCGATCGACGCACATCCCGTTTGTGCCATAACGTTACTGATTTCATCTTTCAATAACTCAAACACCTCGTTCAAACCACGCGCTTTGGCAGCTCCGATTCCGTAAAGAAACGGTCGCCCAAGAAAGACAAAATCCGCGCCGCTGGCCAGCGCCTTTACAATGGAGTCGCCACTGCGAATCCCGCTATCGATCATTATCGGAAAGTTGTCTGGCAGTGCGGTACGAATGCTGGGCAACTGATCAATTGGAGCGACGGCACTGTCCAGCTGACGACCCCCGTGGTTAGAAATATAAATACCATCAGCACCGTGCTCAACCGCATGCAGGGCATTATCGACGGTGCACACCCCTTTTACGATCAGGGAACCGCTCCAAGCGTCACGTAGCCGTTTCAGAAATTCCTCGTCGAGTAAACCGCGAGTAGCGGTGCGAGTGAACGAAGCAGCGTCAGGGTCATTGGCAAAATTGGCCAACTCTGGAGCGCCCTTCAGCAGCGTTGTTAATGACCACTGCGGGTGTGATGCTAAATCCATAAATTGACGCAGGCCAATCTTCAAAGGGGCCTGAAAACCGTTTTTGATGTCTCGGGTTCGACGGGCAACCTTTTGCGCATCCACCGTTAACACCAATGTTTTGTAGCCCGCCTCCTTGGCACGCCGGACCAGCTTCATAGCCTCATCAATGGACGGACCGACGTAAAGCTGAAACCATGCTCGATCACCGGCCCAATGCGCCATATT
>CALFBL010000128.1 GCA_937951695.1 uncultured Granulosicoccaceae bacterium
GAACACGAACACGAACACGAACACGAACACGAACACGAACACGAACACGAACACGAACACGAACACGAACACGAACACGAACACGAACACGAACACGAACACGAACGTGTCAGTGATACAGTATCCCAAGCCAAACATCGAGCCAACCTGACTATGCATCAATACGCCTGCCACTTTGGCATGGATACAAAAGCTACCTTCGCCCACACAGCGGTGTTTTCAGGAGAATATCGTGCCAAGTAGAAAGCGTGCTTTACTGATCGTGTTTTCCGTTGCGTTCATGACGGCTTGCGGCAAGGATGAACGGGCACAGTCCGATCCCGATCCTGATCCCGTGAGCCATGAAGTTGTAGACGCTAGCGCCCTGAGTATTAATCCGCAGCCACGGGAGAACTTGCAGCAAGGAGGCGAACTGCGGTTAAGATTGGGTAACTTTGCCGAGAGCTGGAATCCGCTGCATGTTGACGGCAATAATTATGAACACACTCTGATAAGACAGCCTTTGCTGCCGGTGTTCTTTCACTTTGATGCCGAAGGCGTGCCTGCGCCTAATCCTGACTACGTTGCCGCGGTTGAGGTGGTTGGAGAAGACCCAACCGTGATTCGTTACCGATTGAATCCTGATGCCGTCTGGGGGGACGGCTCCCCCGTGGATGGCGATGATATGGTGGCCAAATGGCAGGCTTGCAATGGGGAGAATACTGAGTTTAATTGCGCGTCCACTGAAAGCTTCGAACCGATTGAAACGATCACCTTCGGTGATGACAAGACTGACGTTACGGTGACCTACAAACGTGCCTTTCCAGATTGGAGCCAGGGCTTTAGCAGCCCCGGTGTGGTCAAGGCGGAACTTATCGCGACACCGGAGGTGTTTAATAACGGGTGGACGGAGCTGAACAACGAATTTCTGTCAGGACCGTTCAAGGTGGGCACGTTTGATGAAACGCAGAAAATCATGACGCTCGTACCCAACGAGATGTGGTGGGGTGAAAAACCGGTGTTGGACAAAATTACCTGGCGCGTCATCGCTGACGATGCAAAAGCGCAAGCGTTTGCCAATGCCGAGATCGATGCGTTCGATATAGGCTCAGACCCGGACGCTTTTCAGCGTGCCTTGCGTGTTGACACCGCGGAAGTAAGAAAAGCGGGTGGTCCTAACTTTCGACATTTTACCTTCAACGCCAAAGCGGGTTTGCTACAGGATATTGTGATTCGCCAGGCGATCGTTTACGCGCTGGATCGTGAATCGATCGCAGCCAGTGATCTGGCTGGTATCGATTGGCCGGTGCAGCCGTTAAATAATCATGTCTTTTTACAAGGCCAAGCAGGCTTTGTGGATACAGCCGCACTGACCGGACTTGATTACGACCCCGACAAAGCACGTGCTTTGCTGGACGAGGCGGGCTGGACTGTGGGGGACAATGGGATTCGTGAAAAAGACGGTCAGCCACTGATTGTGCGTTTCTCCCAGATAGCCACAGTTAAGGCCTCAGAAAACGAAGCTTTACAAGCTCAGAGTATGTTGAAGGAGGTCGGTATACAGCTGGATATTGTGACGGTTCCAGTCGCGCAATTCGTATCAACCCTAACCGGTCACGAATTTGAAATGATCGCGTTCGCCTGGATTGGAACGCCTTACCCGTTCAGTGGTATTAAACAGATTTACGGCAGCGACTCGGACAGCAACTTTGCGCAACTGTCCATGCCCGAGGTCGATCAATTGGCTGAACAGATTGCGTTTGAAACCGATGTCGATGCGCGCATCGAATTGGCCAACCAGGCGGATCGTATCATTTGGGAAAATGTGCATACATTGCCCTTGTATCAGCGCCCTGAACTGATCGCGACACGTGCAGATTTGGCGAACTACGGCGCGTTCGGTTTAAGCAGTACCCGCTGGGAGAACATTGGGTTCCAAAAAGTTAAATAACCCGAGCGACAGCCTCGGCGGTCTGGCCATGAACTAACCCACGATCAATTACATGCCTTAGCGCCTCTGAGGTAACGTGCTGGTGAGCCACGTTGAACTCAATCTTTGAATGAACGGCGTACGCTGCGGCCACGTCACTGGCGTACGCATCAAAACCATCCAGCACGGACAACCGCGACGACGATACCAATTCAGGTGTTGCAAAATAGGTTTTTAACGGATTGGGCCGATCGCTTAGCTCGCAGCCATCGACCACGCGTGCGATGTGTTCGTCACTGGTGTTGCTTAACCAGCTAATAAAATAGTCTGATACTTCGATCTGCGCTCGATAGTCTTGCGTGTTCACAGCTTCTGGCACGCGAACAATGATCACATCCTCGGATAGATGTGCACGGGTGGCAAAGACCGGGGTGGGGGAGCTCTGTATGGCGCGAATCTTTCGGTACAGTCGCTGACTGGCTGTCAGGCTGGCAAGCGTGGACGCGAGCAGCAGATCGGGCAGATAGCCCATTGATTGCTCGGGCCGAGCGGTGGGGATGAAGGGGGATGCCAGTTCAGCGGCGTGCGCTAATAAGCAGCGCTCCACCCGGGAGCTCATATACCGGTGATGCACGTGGCTGCCGTCGTCCTTATCGTGAATAAACAAGCCAACAGACTCACCATTCAACAAGATGTAGGCCACCAGCAAAGCATCGTGATCATTGATGTTGATTCGCCGCTCATGTCCCGCGTTCGCGGCGCCGTAAACCATATCGAGCGCAGCAGAACCGAGCTGATTCGCTTTCGAGACATCCGTGGACGGACCCAGATACAGTTCGTTCTGCAACGGCTACGCGTCGTACTCAGACAGGAATATAACGACCACTACGTATGACTACTATCGTCGTCTTTGTTGCCACGAGTGCTGTCATCATCGGCCCCCGCATTACGAATCAAATCATCGCTAGAGATATCGGTGTGACGAATGTCTTGCCCCCTCACCAAGTACACCACGTATTCGCAGATGTTCACTGAGTGGTCTCCGATTCGTTCAAGCGCTCGGGCGCACCAGGTGATCTTCAGTAACTCGGTGACCCGACGGGGATCTTCCACTAAGTGTGTGGTAAGCAGGCGGGTGAGGTTTTCATATTCCACGTTCACATCGTCATCACGTTGTGCGATGTTCAATGCAGCATCGGCGTCCAGTCGCGCAAACGCATCGAGTGAATCCTGCAACATCGATCGTACCAGACCGCCTAAATGTCGCAGTTCCTTGCGATATTCAAACGTGCGGTTGCTGCTGGAGAGCTCGGCGGCAAAGCGGCCAAGCTTCTCGGCCTCGTCACCGATGCGTTCAAGGTCGGTAATGGCTTTGATCACCGTGACAATCAAGCGTAGATCGCTGGCTGTGGGTGCGCGGCGCGCCAGTACCTGAATGCACTCCTCATCGATTTCAACTTCCATCGTGTTCACGAGATGATCCGATCGCGATACCTGCTCGGCGAGGTCCCCGTCGTTTTCAAGAAGTGCGATGAGACCGTTGCTGACCTGTTGTTCCACCAAACCACCCATGGCCAGCACTCGGTTACGAATGTCTTCCAGTTCTTGATTGAACTGTTGGGAGATGTGTTGATCGAGATGAAGCTTGTCCATAGTTGATTACCCGAAGCGACCGGTTATGTAGTTTTCCGTCAATTCGTGCGACGGGTTGGTGAATATGGTTTTGGTCTCGCCCACCTCGACGAGTTTACCCAGATGAAAATAGGCGGTGCGTTGTGATACCCGCGCGGCTTGCTGCATCGAGTGGGTGACGATGACAATGGCATAATTCTGCCGCAACTCATCGATCAGCTCTTCAATGCGCGCTGTGGCGATGGGGTCGAGCGCTGAGCACGGCTCGTCCATCAAAATGACTTCCGGGTCGACCGCGATGGTTCGGGCAATGCATAAACGTTGCTGCTGCCCACCCGATAAACTGGTCCCTGGAGCCGATAAGCGATCTTTCACTTCATCGAATAACCCTGCGCGTTGTAAGCTGGATTCAACGATGTCGTCGAGCTCGGCTCGGTTGTTGGCCAAGCCATGAATCTTCGGACCATAAGCCACGTTTTCATAGATCGTTTTTGCAAACGGGTTGGGCTTTTGAAACACC
>CALFBL010000129.1 GCA_937951695.1 uncultured Granulosicoccaceae bacterium
GGAGAGGTCTTCACCCCCGCCGCTAACGGCACCTTTTTAGCAGGTATCACGCGCGCACGGGTTATGGACTTACTCAAACTCGATGGTGTCGTGGTCAATGAATCTGTCTTGAGCATCGAGGACTTTCACACCGCCGATGAAGTATTTTTAACCGGTAACCTCGCTAAAGTAACGCCAGTAACTCAATTCGACAACACCCACTACCCCAACATCGGAAAAATCGCCAACCGTGCAAGGAGCCTGTACTGGGATTGGGCCGAGACGACACAGTTCTAGCCTGAATGCTTCAACACAAAGGCCGGGGCGCCGAGCCCAGATCATTTTCCCTTTCAGAAATCCTCAGAACTGCCCGATTGATTCAGGACAGCATTACAATACCCATCGATAGCGCACCGCACTGGATATAGGAATTAATACTGATGCAATACCGACCTTTGGGCACAACGAGTTTATCCGTTAGCCAACAATGTCTTGGCACCATGACTTGGGGCACGCAAAATAACGCTAGCGACGCTTTCGGACAAATTGACTGCGCCCTGGCCGCCGGCATCAATTTTATTGATACCGCCGAGATGTATCCTGTTACCCCCATGTCCGCTGACACCCAAGGGCGCACCGAAGAAATTCTGGGCGAATGGATCAAAAAAAGTGGCCAACGCAACAAAATCATCGTAGCCACAAAAGTCACCGGCAAAGGCCCTAAGTGGATACACGAAGGCAAACCCATCAGCGGTAAAAAAATAAAAACCGCCGTCGAAAGCAGCCTGAAACGATTGCAAACCGATTACATCGATTTGTATCAGCTGCATTGGCCGAACCGGCAGTCGTATCACTTTCGCCAACTCTGGGATTACGACCCCTCGGTGCAAACCCATGAGCACATGAAACAATACGTCCTTGATGTTTTACGCGCCCTCGATGACTTGATCGGCGAAGGAAAGATTCGACACATAGGTTTATCAAACGAAAGTACCTGGGGAACTGCTAAGTTTTTAAGCATCGCCGAGAAGGAGAATTTACCTCGTGTGGTATCCGTACAAAACGAATATAACTTACTGTGTCGCTTGTTTGATCTGGATTTTGCTGAGCTCTCTCACAATGAATCCGTAGGACTACTGGCATTCTCCCCATTGGCCGCCGGAATACTCACCGGTAAATACAACAACAATACTATCCCAGATGGCTCACGTCGCAGTATTCAGCCTGAACTCGGTGGACGCTACAACGAAGGAGTCATTGCCGCCTCAAACGCCTATTGCAAACTCGCCCGGCAGTTCGATATGGATCCCGCAGTCCTCGCCTTAGCGTTCTGCCAATCAAGACCGTTTATGACATCAGCGATTATCGGTGCCACCACTTTGCAGCAGTTAAAGGTTAACTTGTCGGCTGCGGACGTTGTATTGACGGAAGAGCAATTGCAGGAGATTGCGAAATTGCGGCGGTTGTATCCTATGCCCATGTGATTTTGATATATACGCGAAACCGGCCACATTTAACCGGTTTCGTATCATCGAGTTCGGAGTCTCAAGGCGCAGGTAATTGGGTCTTCAACCGATACTTTGCTCAAGTGAGCGGTAAATTACACGAGAGATTGCACTCTTAGCTACCGTACCGTCTGGTTCCGATAATGAATCGCATCAACCACTACTCCATAGCCCATGACATCACCCCACCACTGCCACCCGGTGTTCTCAGTTTTCGCTAACCCCGCATCAGCCTGTATCCATTCAGCCTTAGGATCAATCCACGGCCCATCGGGTTTAAAGAAATACAACGCGCCCGCATCAGCATGTCGCTGCATAGAAAAACCACCTTCATATAACTGTTGATGGTGGTGATGACACAGCACCACCAGGTTCTCCAGAGAGCTTTCCCCGCCACTAACCCAATGGACAATATGGTGGGCATCAAGGTGTTTATCGCAACCACGGTCCGGGAATTGGCATTGCCCATCACAAGATCGTGAGCGCCCGTTGAATAGCGGTGGGAATGGCTCGGGAACTGCGACTAATACTCATGGGTTCAGAACCTCTAGTGACCGCTGCAACGAATTTGCTGCAGCAACTTAGCCTGCGCGCTGTTTCAACCGGTAGGCCCACCTGATTTTCAATGTAGCAATCTGGCTTTGCGCTATGTTCAGTCGAGACCTCTTCAGTCAGCACACCATGATCGACGTGCACCACCACTTGAAATCGATCACTGGTTTTTATTGACGTTTATTGCTTCGTAATGAGTATTCAGCCATGCGCTCCAGAGCATCGGCCCGATGCTGAGTCGCAGACACCCTGGGGGAGTGTTTTATCTCGCATACACTAGCGAAAATTGAGGTGATACATTGACGACGGTGCAGCTCCCAACAAGTTCGATCACTGCACCCGGGTTAACTCTGTAGCTATAATCGACTGTGTCGTTCTTCTATGACAACCCTTTTGTACGGCTCTTTGTGCAAGTTGCGCTTTCATCCTTGCCAGCCTGCGAGCGCTCTTCATCGGATAACTTGTCTGCGGTGCACAGCCGTTCAATCTCTAGTTCGACTTTCGCAATCTCTTCGCAGATAGCTGATGTATTGACGCATACCACGTAAAATCATTTAGCACAGCGTGTGCGTTATACAAGCCAGTTTTTACTGCCAACTGCGATAATCAAGCTGCAGAAAGGGTGGGCAGTTACGCGATTTTCTAAATGCGAGGAAGCCTGTCGGTCCATAGTTTTCTAACGCTTAGTTCATCACACTCATAAGGCTTGTCTCGTCAATTCACTCGCTGGTTTCTTACCCCGAAACGCCTGATAGACAAACAAAGCAAAAGCCCCAACCCCAACACCGAAAACCAGATCCCCCGGAACACGCATCCAGACCAAGGTTTCCATGAGAGTCGAGTGAATAA
>CALFBL010000130.1 GCA_937951695.1 uncultured Granulosicoccaceae bacterium
ATCAAACTGTAAATCCACGGTGGTTGGATACCACCCCAAGAGCCGTCAGAATCCTGATGTCGCACAATCCATTCAACGCAACGTGCTCTGGCACCGCTGCGGCCGGGTATCCCACCCCAGTCCTGCACTTTGTGAAGAACGCGATCGAGGCCACGAAAAAACGACTCCCACGACAGCAGGCCACCGCGCTTCGGCATCCGGTAAAGATCATTGTCTCGCCCGTTCGGAAACAGCTCATGCGGGCGAAGATGTTCGGGCAGCTTCTTCACATAACGCATCGAAGACAACACACTCAACGGAACCAGTGTTGCCCGAGCCCAACTGGCAAAGCGGTAAATACTGAACGGCATCCACAGCGGCATGCGGATAATTTCGGGCGCCATGTTGGGTGTGTGTTCCCACGGCCATTCGCCTAGCAGAGCTAACCAATAACGAGTAAATACCCTGACATTACGCAACGCGTCTTTTTCGAGAATCCATGCTCTTGCACGGCGCATGGCGTCAACCTCTGGATTGACGCCACAGATCCGCAAGGCCACATAAGATTCGACGGTGGTATTTACATCCCCGCTGGGTGCGTCGAAATAGGTTTCGAAGGCGCCGTCGTCGCGCTGTTTAGACAAAATGCCAGAAACGATCTGATCGCGATCCGGCATCTCGATACCCATCACATGGAACGCCATTACCCATTCGGCTTCCATGCATGAATTAGACTCCAGCATACCGGCCCAGTAACCGTCCTCGGTTTGCACTTGATCAAGCCACTCCAACCCGGCTTCAATGGTTTGATCAAGGGCGCGCGAGGAGTTCGACAGCGAGACTCTCTCCTTCGAGGCACTCAAGACCGAGGCACTTCCCTTCACCGCCACCGGCTGGTCTAGGTCCAGCATTCGACATCCTTCGTTGAAACTAATGCTAGATTATACATTCTGGGCATTTCTTATCACTTGTTTCAATCCTTGGAACCCATGATAACTGCATCACTAAACACGTTAATATTTCTGATAAATGGTGCCAGCAGACTACCCCGATCGCTTGGGCGGTCGCCACTAGTGGGCATTACACTTGTTGCACTACCGTTACTCCAGTCTGGCTGCGCCAGTATTACAACGCCGTCTGGCGCTGTGCTCAGTCGCAGTAGCCCGGAATTTCGAGACTACGCCTCCGCGGTGTTCCGGCGCCAAAACGCTGCGCTAGTTTCCATATTTGATGTATACGAAGACGCGAACGACGCAGACATCGCAGAACTTGATCGAGCCGAGCAAGCCATGATCGACAGTTGCGCACCACTGAATCGCGCAGCCTCGGCGCGTCGCGACGGTGAGACACTGAACATCAACACATTAAAAAGGGTCGCCGCATCGGTGGTCGACTGCGATACCGCAACGATCAACACTGAACAGTTGATCCGTCGTGTTCAGACAACATCAGGGCAGAGTTGACCGGCTCAACGTATCCATTGAGACGATGCCTACCGAACTTTTTCTGATGCGCGGCACCCTACCTGCGGTTAGGCGCTATGGTCTGCGGCACATCAAATTCTCAAGCTGGGAAAATCCAAAAGCTATGGAACGACTTTGACCAACACAATAAATAATCGCAAGCTGGAACACCTCAGAGCAATAGCCAACGATCCAGACGTAGAGCGTTATGCCACAGGCTTCGACAGCATTCAGCTCTGTCACCGGGCTCTGCCAGATATCGACTTCGACGCGATCGATACCCGAGTGCCCTTCCTCGGTAAGACGTTATCTTTTCCACTGTTGGTGTCGTCCATGACCGGAGGCGACAGCGCTGAAATTGTGCGGATAAACCGCAATCTTGCCAGTGCCGCTGAACACTGCGGAGTGGCCATGGCTGTCGGCTCACAACGTGTCATGTTTGGCACATCCGCAGCGCGTGAAAGCTTTGAGCTGCGACACCTGGCACCAAACGCCCCGCTGCTATCGAATTTGGGTGCAGTCCAGCTAAACCTGGGTTTTGGTATTGAGGAGTGTCAGGAGGCTGTTGATATTCTGCAAGCTGATGGTCTTTACTTACATTTGAATCCTCTGCAGGAAGCGGTGCAGCCTGAGGGTGATCGCAATTTTGCAAACTTGAAACAACACATCGCCGATGTTGTGCAAAATCTCAGAGTACCCGTGTTACTTAAAGAAGTCGGTTCGGGCATGTCCAAGGCCGATATTATCTCAGGGATCACCGCCGGTGTTCGCCACTTTGATGTTGCAGGTCGTGGCGGAACTTCGTGGAGTCGCATCGAATATCATCGTACTAACGATATTGGCGATGATCTGGGATTACAGTTTCAGGACTGGGGCTTGACCACCGTGCAATCCTTGCGTGAAGCGACAAGCTGTTGCGAGACTCACGCACCCGACGCTGTGCTTATCGCCAGTGGCGGATTACGCACCGGAATTGATATGGCGAAAGCAATTATTCTAGGGGCACATATGTGCGGAATAGCAGCTCCCTTGCTGTACGCCGCGCAAGAATCTTCCGAAGCTGCCGTTGCCAAGATTGAGTCATTGAAACGAGCGTTTACCACTGCGATGTTTTTGCTGGGTTGCGCCAATTGCTCTGAATTACGCGGAAATACTTCCCTATTGTACAGCTGAGGTTTCCATTCCTCGCTCACCGCTTCCAAATTGAACGGGATCGGTGTTTAATGTGCCATGGTGATGCAATTCGAATACTTTTGAGGTGATTGACCTTGGCCCGCAGTGAACAGCCGACGACACTCTTTTATCGAACTAACCCTAGTTGTCGAGATTATGCCAGTGACACGTAACAACCTATCCAGTGCGCGTCGGTGGAAGAAAACACTGGCTTTACTTGTGTTGCTGATTAGCACGACAGGTTGCGGCATGATGTCCAACGGACGTCCTTGGGGGGAAGACGCGTTCACCAATGTGAACCGCAAAACGTTATCCCAATCAGCGTGGAACGCACTTACCGATCTTCAAACCCTTGTCCCTGCGACAGCCGCTGTCCTCTTTACCATCGGCGATCTCGACCGCGACACCTCAGACTGGGCCAGAGAAAACACACCCGTCTTCGGCTCTGAGCAAAATGCTCAGGATGTGAGCGACATCCTTAGACTGGCTCTGCAGGTTGAAACCATCGCTACACTGGTTGCAACTCCCAGTGGACCTTACGGCAAGCGGTGGCGGAAGGCAAAATTGAAAGGTCTTGGAGTCGCCGCTCTGGTGGGGGGTAGCACCTCGGCAACCACTCAGTCGATTAAGCGTCTGGCAGACCGGACCCGACCCAACGAAGACGATGATCTGAGCTTTCCATCCGCACACGCCTCGAACTCCTCCGCGATGGCCACGCTATCCAACCGCCAACTGGATGCTGTCAACCTGCCACCGTTGGCAAAAAAAACCATCCGGGCAAGCAATTTCGTTATCGCATCCCTCACAGCGTACGCCCGGGTGGAAGGGGGCGCGCATTTTCCCAGCGATGTGCTCGCAGGCTCGGCACTCGGTCATTTTTTCGGTGCTTTTATCTATGATGCGTTTATCGGTGATGTAACCGGCCCTCAGCGCTTCCAACTGGCTGTTGGGCCTTCCGAAGAAGGCATGAAGGCGCAGATTTTTATCCCCCTGTACTAGTTGCCTGACGGGTCGATTAAAAAGCGCTGCATCAGTCAAGCAAACTTTTAAACAGTCGCCCCAACCCGTCGTTGGTGTGAAAACCAATGAACCTGAAGTATCCCGGGCCAATCGCCATCACAGGGACTACGCTGCCGGTGTGCCCAAATGACTTAAATGTGGGCTTAACCCGTCGGTCCGTCCAGTCCGATTTCAATAGTAAACCACCGGTTTCATGATCTGACGTAAAAACAAACAGAGTATCAGGATGCAGATCGAGAAAATCCAAAACCACGGCCACGGCATCTTGCATGGTGTCCACACCTTTCAACAATCGCTTCTCGTTTCTCCAGTGACCGGCAGAATCCAATTCTTCGGTTTCCAACAGCAACAAAAACGGTTCGTTATAGGAAGCCAATGTGTTTAATGCAACTGATGTCAAATGCTTTAGTGACGGCGCAGAGGTTGGGTCTGCAATTTGCCCTTCGTTGAACAAACCGACAATCGGTTTACCAGCAAAACTTTCTGCATTATTTGCACTTGAATTAATTTGTGAGAAACGACTACCAAAAAGCGCTTCGGTAGATGAACGGTCGGGAATATTGTTTTTTCCAGGGTTCTTCAATTCACCCATCAACAAATCCAAGCGTGATTCCGACAACGCATTTAAAATAGCTTTGGCATCTTCGCGTGATTTAGCATGCACAGTAAACCCAGCTGGTGTGGCATCCCATACGTAAGAGTCTGTAACCACACCGGTGCGATAACCGCGTTCGGCTGCTAATTCAAAGATGTTTTTCAATCGATCACCGTTTTCATCCACACCAATCGAACCATTGGAGGTACTAATACCCGTCGATAGCGCTGTTGCCGACCCCGCAGAATCGGTTAAATAATTGCCCCGGGGATTTGGTTGATGCCATCCGGTCGCGCTGAAGCGTTGCCAAAGCCCTGCTTCCGAATGCCTTTGCGTGGCCAAGGACAGCTGCGCAAAACCCAGCCCATCAGCGACAAATATAATGATATTTCTGGGCTTGCCTGAAGAATCCGGCGCTACCTGCTGTGCTTCAGCGAGCTGATTGATCACCAACGACATGACAGCGATTCGGCAAAACACAGCGATACCAGGAATCAAACGAGCGCCATCCACACCGCAGTAGCGAGTTTGAGCTTTTTTGTTTTTTGCATATTTGATATTCACACCCATACACTCACCTGTACCTTGCCACTGGCTCAGCGTCAACACCAATCGAATGATTCTTTCTCGTTATCATAAGCCTGATACACGCTTTGACAGACTAAATGCTCGCGAAACAGAGTGTCTTTTTCGGCTACAACTGCAGAGTTTGAGCTCTCCAGAATAGACAGCGCAAACGGATCTTTGCTACCCTCTCGCAGCCTGTTAGGCTCTTATCGTTGCTGAACCGATTGCCTCGCTCATATTAAGGACGTGCGGGTGCTGCAAAGGTATAATTAGAGCCTGATCGAATTTAAACTCTGGATCGCCGATGACCAATAAGTCCAAAGCTGTGGTGTTCGACAAGAACCCCGGTCGCAATGCGCAAACCTATGGGATAGCCAGGCAACTCAATACCGATGAAGATCTGATACACGAACCTTCAGTCGGTGTGGTCGGCACGAAAGGCGACAGTCAGTGCTACCTAGGCATACAGCGCAAAGTTGAAACCATTCATGAGCATCTACGCCAGAATCTGGGTCGCGATCAAGGTCAAATGCGGATGCGCTTGGTGCAACCCGAGTACACCGTAGCCACGTCAGATGGCATGCGTAACGGTACCCGCGAAATGCGCTATTCACTGATTGGCCGTGAGGTCACCCACGACACCATCTGTGAACACTTAAGTGCCAGTGGCCTTGAAGGTACAATCGCGGTCGTTGCCTGTGACAAACCACCGGTGGGAACCCTTGCCGGTCTACTTGAGCACAATCGTCCTGCCATTATTATGTCCGACGGGCCCATCCGCCCCGGCCGCGATTCAATCACCGAACAACCGATTGATATCATCACCGGCTTTCAGGCTGCGGGCAATCCAGACGAAGATTTTAAAAAACGCATCGCTCGTGAGGCCTGCCCGGGTTACGGCAGCTGTGGCGGCATGTTTACTTACAACACGATGCAAACCTTTATCGGGGTCGTCGGTATGCAGCCGCTGCATATGGTCTCACCTCCATCCGATGATCCGCGTCGACTCAATGAATTTCCACAACAGTTGGTTGACTATCTAAGAGAGTTAATTGCCAGCGGCCGTACCCCCCGCGACATCGTTTCGCGTGATGCCATCCGTAACGCTGTTATTGTTTCGATGGCTGTAGGTGGCTCTACCAATGTGCTTCTGCATGCACCTGAGATTGCACGGGCTGCTGGCTTTAAAAACTTTGCCAAAGACATCATGCCACCGGACGAATTCAATCATCTCTCGCAGCATGTTGTGCCCGTGTTAACAGACGCCAGGCCCTACGGCACCTACTCAATGGTCGACATTGATGACAAAGGCGGCGTACAGGTCATCGTTAAAGAGTTACTGGATGCCGGCTTGCTGTACGGCGACACACTGACCTGTACCGGTGAAACACTAGCCGAACAGGTGGGCACACTGAACACGACGAAAGCAGATGGCACGGTCGTTTATCCCGTGGAAAAACCCTACAAAGAGACCGGTGGGCTGCGCGTACTCGGTGGCAACCTCTCTCCGGAATACAGCGCAGTATTGAAACTTGCCGGCGTGGAAGGCGGCTTGGAAAACAATCGCTTTGTCGGACGCGCGCGCATTTTTAACGGTGAACAGGCTCTACTGGATGTTCTGGAATCGGATCCCGGCGGATTTGCCAACAATGACATGGTCATCGTTCGGTATGAGGGGCCCAGCGGTGCACCGGGAATGCCTGAAATGCTCGACTCAACCTCACGTATTACCACACTCTGCCGGGAACGCGACATTGTTGTCGGCATGATGACGGACGCGAGGTTTTCTGGTGGCTCCGTTGGTTTGGTGATAGGACATGTTGGACCAGAAGCTGCTCGTGGAGGTCCGATAGCGTTGGTGGAAGACGGTGATGAAATCATCGCCGACCTCGATGCCAACGAACTCAACTGCACGCAGCTGCTCGATGAATCCACATACCAGTCGCGCAAAGTCACATGGGATAAAGCGGTAGCCGATCACGGCGGGATTCACCCTCTGTGTGGTGAAGTTGATACCCGCTTGCTGAATCGCATGCGTCGCTCAGCGGTCTCCGCCGTGCAAGGTGCCGGTATGCATCCTGATCGTGAACTGTGGGTGCCCGAGCCGCGTGAGCCGGTTGAGACAGGCTTTGTACCGCAGAATAAATATCGTCAGGGGACGCAAAAGGTGTTCACGTAAACTGGACTGTCATTGCATCATTCGACCAGCTTGAAAATCCCGACTCAGTTTGATCATCTGGACGATTATTTATCGGGTAGACGTCAGAGGTTGCCCTCTGACGTCTACCCGACGTTTGTTCGAGATCACCATAAGGAACAGAGCAAGGGTGTGATACAGCTGGATCTATTCAAGCCTCATGATTTCAACTACCGCTACAAGGTCATCGTTACCAATAAGACAACGCAAGCGAGACAGGTTGTTGAATACCATGAAGGGCGTGGCTCGCAGGAGGGGCTGTTTGCTGAATTGAAAACAGAGGCGGCAATGAGTTACGTGCCGTGTAACGGCTGGAATGCTAACAAGCTGTATCTGTTGAGCAATGTCATTGCACACAATTAACGCGCGAGCTACAAATGCGTTACCGCGAAAGCAATAGAAATACGACAGTGAGGCGTCCGGCGCTATGGAAATTCAGCGAAATCGGTACGCTACGCAAACAGATCATACAACGCGCTGGGCGATTGATACGACCTCAAAGAATTTTAACTCTATCAATGGCAGAAAATCCGGCCGTTGAGGAAACAATCTTGAGTTATCTGCCTGCGTAGCGGGCGTAGTGTCGGGCCGAACTGCTGAATTTATGCAAAACTAAGGTATATTTTTCGTATTTAGAAATTTCCAAGCTATCAATTTCTGAGTCGTACAGCAGAATTAGAAACATAACATCGAACGTGCATAGAAAGTATGGCCGTGCCGACAAATATTTCTGAACATCATTAGCAGAATATATTCCCGATGATAGACCGGGGCAAGTGCACATATTTTTCTTCCAATTCCATGGTATTGAACGTTTTCATATTGAAGGCAATGTTTCTATCACTGAGCCTCCAACACTGATCTAATCTCTCCAATAGCCTCCATCAATCCGATCAGTGCAGAAGATATCGCTGAGGGTGTCGTTGACGCCGTCAACTTTCCCACAATACATGCCGCCGGTTATGAAGCAAATGCACATTAACTACTAAATAAGGTGTCCATATGAGGTTGACACGTTCCGCCTCCAAGTCGGAGGCAATAGCAATAGCCTGAAAAAGCTCTTCGCACACTCCACTTGTAATGTATTTAATCATGTCATTGTCAAGAAATTTCCCAGCTTGAATAATCAGAATCGCAACAGATAATTTTCTATTATCCGCAAGAAACCCACCCTGTGCAGATTCAAAAAACGATGCGGGCAATGCATCGGGAATTAGAATATTTTCACGATCAACTATTTTTTCGTAATTTCCAGATACAGTTGATCTT
The DNA here is from genome assembly GCA_937951695.1 of uncultured Granulosicoccaceae bacterium. Lineage (GTDB taxonomy): Bacteria > Pseudomonadota > Gammaproteobacteria > Granulosicoccales > Granulosicoccaceae > Granulosicoccus. The sequence goes on from CALFBL010000130.1 coordinate 8,264, forward strand.
TTCACTCTCCCTGTTACCACTAGCACATAGATCGCCCACATTCTCATATTGCGCATGTGTAATCGTTCTATTAATTATTATTGAATAGAAACGAATTGCTTCTAACAGTATTGCAAACGTACCTTTGTTGATACTTTCACCATAAATGCAAACATCAATTTCATCAGACCATTTTGGTATCTTGCCTGTTGAGGAAATATTTAAGTTTTCATCTTTGAAAAGGCTAGAGAATTGACATCTCTCATCAAAACTTGAAAGCACATATGCATTGGTGAGCAGAAACCAATCACCGTTCTGCTGGTTTGAATCAACTAAATTGAAATCTTTATTCGTAGGCATCGTCGTACCCTTGCTTGACACAATAAAGTCGGGTTTTTCTACGCTATTTGTAACATCAGTTTTTCGGAAGAACGACGTCAGGCGACCAAACAGGCTGGCCCCGCTTACTCCGAGCCCAATACCGCCAACATACGTGAGAGGGTCAGTCACCGTATCAGTGGCTATGCCATCAACGAAATCGGCTACGGCGCTGGAATTCGCTCCTATTTGTGCAGCACGATCAGCGACTGGATTGCCAGGCAGGGCCATGCCAATCGCCGCCCAATCGTCTTAAACCTCTCTCCCAACTGGATCAATATATTTGTAGGGGTTTCCATTTTCGTAAGTGTAACGGTTAAACATCATTGTGTTGGAGAATTTAAACCCTACAGGATCATTACTCATAAACCGCCCAACCAGTGGATCGTAGTACCGAGCTTTCATATAGGTGAGCCCACTCCCACCGTCCGACTCGTGTCCGGTGAAGCTCAATCGATTGTCGTGACTCTCAGCCGCGTTATCCCCAAGACCAAACCCTTCAGACGAGACTCTAGGCTCAGCCTGTCCGTACCCCCGATACGATTCTATCCACTGAATCTGTCCCGTTTCTGTGGTGACCACGATCGGGTCACCGCGAACGTCGTGATGATAATAGATCACGGTAGTGCCCTGCTCTGCAGTCAAGACTGAGCTTGTGCAGAACAACGCGAAAAGGCCTACCGCCACAGTGTGTATCAATCGATGGGTCATGACTGAGAGATCCTCCTGAAGGTTATCGAAAAACGCTGATCGAAATCATTATGAAAATAGAGCGTCAAGAATCAGCCCGAAGCGTCACCTGAGCGATGAACCTGCAGTCAGCCACACCACTCTGTTGCTGCGTATTGTCGGTCATGCAAGCGCTATTGAGCTGGTGCGAAGAGCAATTAGAGAGCGGTGCGGTAGAGGACAACAGCAACCTGGGGCGGGCGATGCAGTACGTAATCCGCCACTGTGAGGGCCTGATCGCATTTTGTCGAATACCCGGCGTACACAACAATGAAATCGATCGATTGATTTAGTTAAACGTGCGAGCGCGAAAAAACTCGCTCTTTTTCAAAACACTGGGGGGGGCTGACATCTCGGACATCATCACCTCCGTGTTGGCCACCTGTCATGAGCAAGAAATCAACGCGTTTGATTATCTGATCGCCATCCAACGCAACCAACTCGCGGTCAAAGCGGCACCGATGAACTGGTTGCCGTGGAATTATCCACACAAGGCTGAATCAACGGCGGCGTAGTCGGTAACTGGCAATAAGTTGTGCAGGCTTACCGTAAGCTCACGATTATTTGAACGAGAGTTTTAGTTCGTATACCGTGTATCAATTGGTTTTAGAATTCGGGCAACCGCCTGTTACGGCCTATCATCCAAGAAAGAGTGTTGGCCAAGCACGCATCAATACAACTCTTGTTGCAAGGCCTGTAATCGTACCTGCTGGGATTCATCCAATGGCATATCCCTAAGCGCGAGAAGGGCACCCAGACGTGCTCGGCGAATGTCAGACTCATTCTCGGCCGTGCCTAGCAGTGCCTCGATGACTGTGCTGTCGGCATTGGGATACCCGACAAACCCATAGGCGGTACTTTTTCTAACCTTGGGGTCGACATCCGTCAGCCCTTGCAACAAGGTAGGTGTGACGGACGGATCTTGCGACCAGCGCGCCAGGGTTGAGTAACTGGCCCGTCGAACACGGGCATCGGGGTGCTGCACCAAAGACGACAGCGACGACACCACACGTTGAGCCACCTCCGGATCATCGGAGCTAACCACTACCATCACATTAGTCGCGCCAACTAACATGTCGGGGTCTTGCGTGGACGAGAGCACATCCAAAGCCACATTCCTAGCCTCTGGAACCCTGGGGCCTATGTCGCGCAGTAGATCCAGACCGGCATCAGCAGATGCAGGGTTTCCTGAAAAAATCATGCCCTGCGCTGCCGCCACCAGAGACAGATCATCGAGCTGTCCCAGCACCAGTCTCAACCGGTCCAACCGGGTTGGGTCGGTCTCTGCGGCGAATTCATCCAAGGTCGCTAACAACAATTCAGGATTATGTTGCAAGGCCTTGACGTTATCGCTCAGCAAGGCTTCGGTCATGACGCCTCGAGCGATAGATCGAGCATAATCAATACCAATTGAAATGGAGCCGTTGTCACCAACCACATTACTGATCATCTCATCGGATGGTGTCCTCACCTGATACTCAGTCGATGCGCCCGTTACATTAGCGCCACTGCCCGCATGATCTGCCACAACGCCGCCCAGGACTTCCTCGAGGTCTACGGCTCCCCGACCAGCATTTAGCGATTGGGCTGCCGCACCCCCGGTATCCACAGAAGATTTCGACGCCATCTTATCTTCGTCCCGTAGCACGCTGTAGACAACACCGGCCAACAGAACGACGACCACGGTTGCTGCTAGAGGGACAGTTTGGCTCAAAGGTCTGTCAATCGATCGACCGTCTATCCATGGGGATGACGACGGTCGTACTGAATTATAAGTCTGCAGGACTAACCGACTGGGGAGGGCCGATCGAGAACGGCACTTCAATCAGGGTTCCGGGTGTTTCGGCCATCGTCCAGCCGCCCTCTTCGAAGGTGACAGG
>CALFBL010000131.1 GCA_937951695.1 uncultured Granulosicoccaceae bacterium
GTCCGGACGTGTGTGCACAAGCCATTGTAACCGTTGGCGGCAGGAACGGAAGTCGCGAAATGTGCAGTCTTCTGGCAATGGCTTGATCGACTGCGCATACGCTTCTTGACCGAGCTTGCCCCACCAATGGCCACGTAAAACTGGTTGGTGAAAGTTAAAGCCTCGCTCGCCTGCCTCTTATCCTGTGCTACCGCTGCAGCACCTACCACCAAAAAGGCGGAAGTAAAGAATACCGCGGAGCCGCGAAACTTAGACCTGTGCAACAACTTCATCATCTAATAACTCCGGCTCATGCGTCGTCGAACAGCTTGCATTGACCGAGGTAATAGCCCAAACATACCGAGAAGCAGCAACAGTGACCAGTGCGCAGAAGCGCCGCCACCCAAACCCACACCATGTACCCCGGTTTCCAGTCGCAAACTGCTGCAGCCGCATTCAACAAAATCGTTGATTCCATTATTGTTGATATCGCTGAATCGAATCACCTCAACACTCACCGTTCCCGTCGACTCGACGCCGTTGCCATCGACAACGGTATAGGTGAACGCGTCCAAACCGAAGAAAGAAAAATTCGGAGTGTACGTAATCAGGTTATTCTCCTCAGTGATTGTCGCGTTGGGTGTATTGGTGACAGACGATATCGTTAAGCCCAGACCCGAGCCGTCAATATCATTTGCCAGCACATCAATGATCACCGAGCTTCCCTGATCCAATTGCGCAACGTCGGGCACTGCATCGGTCATCACTCCCGGCTGGACATCACTGTCGTCAGTATCGCCATTTGGATCGGTCGCGCCCTCAGTGTCACCCCCCTCGCTATCCTCGGCACCGTCGGGCGAATCAGTCGCGCCCTCAGTGTCACCGCCCTCGCTATCTTCGGCACCGTCGGGCGAATCAGTTGCATCCTCAGTGTCACCCTGATCCGTATCAACGGTGTCATCGGTGTCAACATCCGGCACTTCACCGCCGGGAGTGCTAACACCGCCGCCAATGTTTGCATCGACCAGTGCGAAGTTTAAGTTTTCGGGGTCATCGTTATCCACCACAAACACCAGTGGATCTGCGTCTGAAGGTACTTGGGTACCACCCGGCAAATCAGGGTCAGCGCTATCGAGCACCAACAAGAACTGCCCGTTTGGCAGCCCTGGCAAGACAAACCCACCGTTTGTTGCCGATTCAATTGAACCAAGCTCCATGTCGATGCCCTGATCGATAAAACCGTTGGTGTTGGTATCGGCAAGCAAGGTAATCTGGAGCCCGGAAATTCCTGCCTCATTGATAGCTTGCAGGCCATCGCCGTTTTCGTCGATGAACACGGCACCGGTACCCACACTGACGCTGTCACTGACAAAAAAGCCTGAAACACCCCCGTAAATATCGGCCCCGTCGCCCGGTAATATGTCGGTATCGGCGGTCGTGTTCGGGAAGGTAGTTACATCGGTGAGACTGTGTAATTCGGGATTTACATCATCACCGAAATAGGAAAAACCAAAATACAGCTGACCGGGGCTGATACCTAAGCGATCGGCGCTCAGGAAGGCCATCGCGACGGTCTCAGTGGAGTCTGCCAAAAATACCGGGAACGCTTGCGGGCTTAAGGAGTTGCTTTGAAAAAACGAATAATTGTGTCGAAGGTTCGTTTCGCCGTAGCGAACGTTAGATTCGTTCGGATCAAAAAACTCATGAATTCTTATTAATGGGCCAAATTCGGCCGGTTGGCCGAATGCATCCAGCGATAGAATCGCAGCCACCTGAAGCCGATTGTTACCCCGCTTCTCAGCAACCAAATGACCGGTGTGTTCCAGCCCATCCGAGGAGAATGAGGCGATCGTCCCAGAGTCGAACACATAGTCGACACGCTCAACGTTCTTAGGGTTCGGCCCGATGTTGGAAAACAAATCCAACGCGCCGCGATTAACCACACGACTGACCAGCATCAAGGCCATGTCACAATTGCCCGACCCATCAACATCGTTCGGGAAGTCCGGTGAGAGTAAGGAGGCACTAGGGCCCGCACGTTCGCCAAACACGCCACAGGGAACGCCCGTAGTGACCTCACTGATATCGTCGCGCACCAGCTCTACCCGATCTGCCACAGACGCAAAGCGAAAAGTATCGTCGTCAGTGCTGAATGATTCAATCAACTGGTTTTCACCCACACCCCAAGTGTGAGTTAAGCCTGCCGCGGTATACCGAAAAGGAGTCGCTGGCGCAAAGGATGTACCCACCTGACGAACCTCACCCGCAGCGAACACGGTTGCAGAACTAAAGCAGCAACTTACGAGGACCAATGCCGTTTGCAGATTTCTAAGCACGATGTCGATCACCTATCTCAAGGAGCCTTATTGTATCGCTCATCAGATTACAAAGTACGCGACAAAAAAATGCCAGTAATTTTACGAAAATTGCGCATAATTCGACCAAACTCAAAAAAAATACACGTAAATATCTGATGTTTAGTGGGCCAGTACGATGACATGCAGTATATCCCACATCGCAAATTATGCCACGAAACATTTTGAAACAAACTGACTTGGTAATTAAACCTTCCCCCGCCGCTTCAAGCCGACAATTGCTTCAACGGTTGGGCAATCGCTCAAGCGCGTTGATTAAATAACCAAGAGATGAACCGACATGAACAAGAAAACACTGATTGCAGCCGTCACCGCAACCGCCATTGGCTTAGGTACTTTGGGCGCTGGCGCATCGGCCTGGACAAAGGGGCGCCACGGCGGTGGCGAACGCATGATTCATCGCGTTACCGAACTTCTGTCTCTCAATGAAGGACAAGTCGTTACCCTACAAGCGCTGCAAGCAGAGGTAGCAGAAACTCGTGAGCTCGTACGCGGCGCCAACAGCGAGTTGATGAACAACCTGACTGAGTTCACCCGTGCAAACACCTTTGATCAGCAAGCGGCGTTGGATCAGATAAATGAACCCCTCACCGCGCTACAGTCCAATGCGCCCGAGTTAGTCAATGCCGCTGCGGTATTTTTTGATGGGCTTAGCGCCGAGCAGAAAACCACACTGAAAGATCGGCTTGAAAAGATGCAAGAGCGTCACGCAAAGCGTAATAACAAAGGCTAGATGACTGTTAGGCTAAGCCGATGTATGACGTACTGCTCATTGATGACGATGGCAAGCTTGCCGACCTGCTCAGCGAGTATTGTATCCAGTTCTCGATTCGTATCGAACCGGCACTGACGCCATCGGCGGGCTTGAAAAAACTGAAGACCGCGTCATTCGACGCGGTCATTCTTGACGTTATGCTGCCTGAAATGGATGGGTTTGATGTCTGTCGGGCTATTCGGAAATTCAGCGATGTGCCCGTTGTCATGCTCACCGCTCGTGGTGAGGTGACCGATCGCATCGTGGGCATTGAACTCGGCGCAAACGACTACCTGCCCAAACCGTTCGAACCACGGGAGTTGACCGCACGCGTCATCGGCAATATTAAGCGTGACCGGAGCGCCCGCGCCGATACCAGTCAAACCATTTCCGGCGCTGGGCAATCCAGCCAACAGAGCGTGCTGGACTTTGCCGGCTTAAGCATCGATGCTCGACGCCGTCAGGTTCTGGTCAATACTCAACCGATATCGCTGACCACAGGAGAATTTGACCTATTGCTGCTACTGGCCAGCGAACCGGGCATCAGCCAAAGCCGAGATAGTTTGATCAAATCTCTCAAAGGCACTGACGTACCTCTGGTCACCCGCTCGGTGGATATTGTGGTTAGCAGACTACGAAGCAAACTCAAACCCATCGAGGCCATCACCACGGTACATGGAGCAGGCTACGCTTTCACGGCGCCTGAACTCATCACCAAGGATTGACATGAGGGCCTTACCGAAATCGCTTTCTGTACGCTTGTTGCTGGTATTCATCACCGCAGCTCTGGTCATTCTATTCGTTTTAAGTGCCCTGTTTTCTTATGGCATGTCGACCGAATGGAAACAACAGATCAGGCCACACCTAGCCCAGTACGTTCGCTACGTTCGCGATGATCTGGGTGACCCGCCTTCACGTCAGCGCGCGGATGAAATCGCCGCCACTATGCCAGTCGACATACACCTATTTGCGCACGGTGAATTACTGCATTCAACCAATAAAAAACCCTTCAACCCCGCACGTTTACGGTTCAACGCGCCAGACGGTAGGCGAGAATCATCCGCGCATACAAGGCGTTCCGGGAACACCGGCAGACGATCAGCAACGCCGCTGCAATTTGCCCGTAGCAGGCACCACGCGGTGGTGAAAATTCCAATGCAAAACCACACCGTCTACGTTGAACTTGACCGAAAATTTGGTTCGCGATCTGCACGCGGGCTACATCTTTACTTACTGCCAGTCGTGCTGGTGGCCCTACTGGGAGTGCTGTACGGATTACTGCGCGAGCTGCTATCGCCTATCTCCGATATTAAAACAGGGGTGGCCACCATGACCGCGGGCAACCTGCAGCATCGAATTCCAGTGACTCGTCAAGATGACTTAGGTCAATTGGCCAGTAGCGTCAATGGTTTGTCCGCCCGCATTCAACACTTACTTGACGCTAAACGTGAATTGTTACTGAGCGTTAGCCACGAACTACGATCACCGATTACGCGCGCCAACCTGGCAACGACGATGATGCCAAAGTCGAAACACCGGACCCAAGTGCTGGAGGAACTGGGCCTACTGGATTCGTTGATTGAATCGTTGATTGAATCGGAAAAACTGCAAAGCGATCACTCGGCTCTGAACCTTGCAACCGTTGACGTAAAGGTCATCGTACAGACTTGCCTTGATGATGTTGCCGCAGAGCACAAGCATGAAGCCGTCTCGCTATCGTTCCACTGCGATGAGTCCACAAACACTGTGATTCAAGGCGATGAAGTCCGTTTGCGACTAATGTGTCGCAACTTGTTAAACAACGCGGTACAGCACGGCAAAACCCCTAGAACCGGCTCAAAGCCTGATCAGTTGCAATTGCAAGTGGGCCTCAAAGCCATCGAATCGAGCGTATTTAATTCGGGAGCGACAAACGCTGGCACCACCGACTCAGCGGCCACCCACAGCGGTATTGAATTAACGCTGACTGACCAAGGCCCCGGTGCGACAGACTCCGAGCTGGCGTCTCTTACCGATGCGTTTTATCGCCCGGATCGCGCGCGTGCTCACGGCAGCGGTGGTGTCGGTTTGGGGTTGTCACTGGCTCAGCTGATTGCCGAGGCGCACGGGGGCAGTTTAACGCTCTCACACCGTCCAGACAATACACCCGGACTTGTCGTTAGCGTACGTTTGGCTAGAGTGCAACACCCCGATTGAGTAACAACAAAATATTCCCATCGGCAAGAGTCGGTTGCTCGAACCCGGAACCGTCGGAACATTTTTCAACGATAATTTTCTCAGCAGGGATACCGGCATAAAGCAGCTCCGAGCGCACCCGCTCGGTTCGCCCGATTACTTGCTCAGCAACACTGTCAGTCCAACTGGCCGCAGAGCTCGGGATACATCCGAGAATGGAGAACACATCACTGCGTCCAACAAACCGATCGATCAACACCCGTACCCGACGCTTGTTGACTTCACCCAGATACAAGGAATCCCCCTCGAAGGCCAGTAGCGATTGATCAATAATTTTCGTATCGCGCAAGTCGAACAACGCTGATTCACGCGAGGCATCAATGACAGGCGGTATGACAATTAGCTCTTCGCCGATTGGATCCAGCACAATCGGTTGCGCATCAACGGGATCAGACCCGTCCACAGCCGTAGAGGCTACTGCAACTTCATCGATCCGCGCAAAAATCGTATCGTCCTGGCGCAAGTTAGCCGCTTCCACGCCCTTTGCCCGCATGGCCGTAGTCGGCTGCACTTGGCCCGTTGGAGCGATACGATAGCCTCGGCGGAATTCAGCTTGCGCCACCGTTACGGTGTACTCCAGTAGCTCGCCCTGGTCGGAAGCGGTTCGTCTCAGCGTATGGCTTACTACCGGTTCATCGGGTGTCAGCGTGTGCGACATGGCTTTGATTCCATACCCAAGCGCTGCAAGTTCCTCGCGCAGAGCCCGGTCGAAGGAATCGATCGGACCGATGGGTCGGGGAACCCGTAACACGGTGGTCGCAGGCGGCAACTGCGGAATTTGGAAAATGATTTGCGCGAAGTCTCTGGCCATAAGCCGATCGGCTACCGTTGGCAGTGCCTCAGGTTTTAACGAAGCGCCAGTGCACCCAGCCAGATTGACGCTGAATATCAGCGCAGCGCATAACGCCCATCGAGCGAAAGAAGTGATAACCATTCCTACCCGTCTTGTAACCGTTGGGCGGATCGCCCAAACTTCAAGAATGGTTGCCTATTGCTCAGTAGGCGTCAAGCAGGTTCAGTCGAAGTTGACTAATTCCCAGCCCTCGATCACAAAACTACCGTCTGAAAGCAATATTCGCTTGTCAGACGGGGCGGACTGATAGGCTGCAAAATCGTCTGCGCTACTGCGCCCAAAGGCGGTACGAAATATCGATTGCCGGGATTGAATAGAATCGAGCAGGCCAATGGCGCTCTTATCGGTGACCACCGTGATGCGCTCGTAGCGGGCATTCGCCTCGTAGTCTTCTATCCATGATTGCATCGCTGGAAAGAAGGGTTTGAGATCAAACGAGGTATCCACGCCCAGAGTCACCGTAATCGGGTTTATCGTACGATAGAAATGCGCGCCAAGCCACAACACCAGATGCAACACCACAAACACGGAAAAAACCTTCAACCATTTCATCTACATTTCCGAATTGAGCAAGTTGCCGATTCGATAAGACGCCGACGTTGAACTGGATTCGATGTAAGCCCCTTCTGCCAGTCTTGATAAAGCCGCGAGTTCTTCAGATTGAATATCGTAGGCGATCGAATGAACAGGAATTCCAGACCATTCGAGTAAATCCTGCACATCGTTCAGCGCATAACCGCGATTTCGCTCGCCATCCGAGAGAACAAAAATTATCAGCTTATGATCAGGATAATCGAGGGCATAGTCTGCCAACAGCTTTGCCGCCACCAGCACCGCATCGTTCGTTGCCGTCCGGCCCCCCGCAGACAACCGACCTACCGCACCGACAAACAGCGATTTTTGCTGCACATCGAATTCCCTTATTGGAAGATCAACGTTCACCGTTTCATTAAAAGTCACCAAGCCAATCGAATTTGTGGAGTTGATCAGATCGGCTGATTCAACCAACGCCTTTTTTAAGTTTCTCAGCCGCGCGCGATCGTCCATAGACCCAGACACATCAGCGACAAACACCGCTGCAACCGATCGACCGCCAGTCTTTCTTAATTTCCACAGCTTTTGCGCCTGCGCCAGCAAACTACCATCCTTGATTGAATAAGCCGATTGATACTCTGGCTGCTGGCCAAATCCGTAACGTTCCGCTTGGTCTTTGCGCTCATCAATAAAGCGTGCAAACAGGTTTAACACTTCACGTTCAGACGCGTCCGCCTCAGGGGTTGCGTAGAGCGGGCTATCGTGACGAACGCCAAACGGAATGAACGTGTAATCCGACATACCTCTTACATTGACCCACGTCTGGTGCTCCATTACCATGCCATCAAGCACCCCACTGTTTTGTGCAGCATCCCTCATCTGCAGGGTATTTTGCGCCACAAACGGCACACCAGCCTGAAAGGCTTCGAATGCACTGGACACATCAGGCGACAGCAATTGCGACTCATCACCGTCAGCAAACGCATACAGAATAGTGATCAGGAAATTTAGCCCAGTACTGGACTGATAGGGGTTGGTGTACCCCATGGCAAACTCGCCATTGGTGACATTGGTGAGTAGCTTGGAGATGTCCAGCTTGCCATCGCTGGTAATCATGCCCACACGATCTTTCTTCACCACAATGCCCGCTGTATTTGGAGCGCTCACCTCGGCAATGGTTTCCAGTTCGATGCCATCAGCATTTAACATATCCCCCCATAACCGGTTACTGGGAGAGAAAGCATCCGGGGTATAGGCGCCTGCCAGCATGAACGACGCTCCCAGCCCAGAGGCCATCTTTCGAATCGAGACAACGGCTCGTTTGCCGTTCGACAACTGAAGCTGTTTTTGATTAAACGCATCAGCAAGAGCCAGGTAAAAACCGTCCCGTTCACGACCGGCTTTTTCACTGGAGGTGAAGATCTCCACCGACTCGACGCCTGCCGAGTCCTCCTCCCCGATAGCCATAGGGTATTCGGCTAGATCAGGCAGAAGGGACGACAGGTTTGTTTTACTCAGACTGATATTTGCCCGAGACTGATTCTCGCGCTGCGTTGGCCGAATTGTCTCATCGACCATTTTCTTTATGACGTCGTTGGCCGTCTCTCGCGATTCAATCTTTTGTTGACAACCGGGCGCACTCAAGAGCATCGGGCTAACAAGCAACAACGCTGCGAGCGATCTGTGTGATTTTACCCATGAAGTTTTCAAGCACATTGTTAGGTGTCAGCCCCGTCCGGTTAGGTACAACAAATTACTGGATACCCGTATTGCTCTAATTTACAGTTTGCCCTTATTACTGGCTATTTCCGACAAACTAACCAAACGGGCCAAGGTATCGATTCGTTCATAACTGCTGAACGATTCTATATTAGCCACCTCTACCGCGGTATCGGTCAGCGCATCGAATAGTTGTTGATTCTGGTTTAGAAGTCCAGCCATCCTGGCATCCTGCTCCTGTTGCATCGTGACGTAACGGTCTCGTCGATCGTCCTGGGCCTTGTCCAGATGCTCATCCGGTGACGATGCCTGCTCACCAAACCCGTGCCGGGAGATGCTTTGCAGACTGTGCCCAACTGCCAGCACATCGTTCAAATTCTGAATAGCGTGCTTTTGTACTTGTCGGGCCGTGGACAAGTACGCCATAGGGCTGTGCTTCTTGCCAACAAACCGCGTTTCAACCACTTTGTGGTAATCGTTGAGGATATCGGTGAGTGTTTTGGCCTGCCGCTCACCGCGTTCGATTCCCAGCGCGCCCAGTTCGCTTCGCAGGCCTTGTAACCGCTGCAGCATTTCCAAGTGCTCAGCGGCCTCACGATTCTCTAACCACTCTACTTCATCGGCTAGAGTAAATCCCCCCAACCGATACATCGCAGGCACTGAAAATACCGCGACAACCGCCACTACCAGGTACACCACCAAGAGCCAAAGCGGTGGCAAAAACCAGAACCAGAATGCCACAGTGAGAATCGCAGCGATCGCTGCCGCTACTACCGTTGTGTTTCGTACATCACTGCCAGGGCCTTTAAAGAAAATGGTCCACCTCTAATGGTCACAGTTGAGATACAGCGCTTATCGTAGCACCGGCCGCATACCCTCGCCACGATACCCACTTCAGTTCGCTAGCACGAGTATGGCGAGCGAGATCGTAACGCCCTGCTTTATCTAACCCAAGCCTGCAATCGTGTGTTTCTCTTCGGTTTATTAATTGACATTAGCCGAACGTGGAGCCGCTGCGCGAATCGCTCTTTTCTGGTGCCACGCAGGCACCAACTCGACCATAAACATCGCCAGTAAAATAAGCAGGCAACCGGCGACGCCGACCAGACCAATTCGTTCCTGCAGAAACACCGCCCCGAACAAGGCCGCGAACGGTGCCTCACTAGCCAGAAAAATTGCCGCCTGAGACGCTGAGGTGTGTCGCTGCCCAATGACCTGCAAGGTAAACGCAATAGCACCGGCAAACACACCCGTAAACACCAGCTCCCATCGCGCGCGCAAAATATTTTGCCAAAGCAGTGGTTCTCCAGCCACCAGGACCACAGCCCAAGCACACAGCGCGAGCACCGTAAATTGTGTGGCAGCGAGCAAAAATGCGCGACCCGATCCAATCAGGAAGCGCCCAATGAGCACAACTTGCAAGGCCCAAAAGATCGCGCTCAGAATGGTTAGAAAATCCCCCAATACTAGGGTCGATAAATTCCCACCGCCGAGCAGGTAGATGCCCAATAGCGCAACCACAGCCGCGGGCCAAACTATCCGATGCGGCCAGTCGCGAAACAGCGACACCGCCACCAAGGGTGTGAACACCACATACAGGGCTGTCAGAAATCCCGAATTTGATACGCTAGTGGTTAGTAGCCCCACCTGTTGCGTCGCCATGCCAAAAAAGAAAACCACGCCGAT
>CALFBL010000132.1 GCA_937951695.1 uncultured Granulosicoccaceae bacterium
GGGCTGATCGAGCCTGCGACCTACTTGAAGCTGATTGGCCAGACGGTTACCCGAGTGCAGCGCGGCGGTGGCCGGTTGGTGCAATCGGTGACTGAATCCAGTTTTGATGCCTGGAATAAATTCTATAAGCAGGACGAGAACGCACCGAATGCCATTGTGAGTTACTACGCCAAGGGTGCGCTGGTGGCGGTGTGCCTGGATGCGGAGATTCGCCGCCGAACCCAAGGCAAACGAAGCCTTGATGATGTAATGCAAGTGCTGTGGAAAAATTGGTTATCCAGCGCAGGAGCGGGTCTGGCTGAACACGAACCGCAACGCATCGCAGCCGAGATTGCAGGGGCTGACCTCAGCGATTTTTTTAACACCGCTTTGTACACCACCGACGAATTGCCACTGACCGATGCCTTCGAAGAACTGGGTGTGAAATTGACCTATCGGCAACGCTCTGGCGACGCCGATAAAGGCGGGGAGGCGGCCGGCTACGCACAGCCGGTTTGGTTTGGGGCGAACATTACGGACGCACCGGGCGGGGTCAAGCTCACCCATGTGTTCAGCGCAGGGCCGGCACTGGAAGCCGGTTTGGCCGCTGGGGACACGGTCGTGGCGCTGGATTACGCGTCGGTATCGGCAGGTAAGTTTAGCGACGACCTTGCGCGTCATCAAAACCAAGAGCTCGTTACTTTGCATTACTTCCGATTGGGCGAATTGCATGTTGCCAGTCTGCCGATTGTAAAGCCGCCGATGGATACGGCGGTGTTAACGATTGCGGACGAGGAAAAGTTTCAGCGCTTCACCGATCCAAGCGCCAACATCAGCTGATGATTACCAAAGCCGGCATCGTTGACGAGATTCGGCGCGCAGATCCGGACCGAAGCTGGGTGGTGGAGGTGTTCGATCAGCTGCCCTCGACCAACGAATATTTGCGCAAGAGGGATCGGCCCGAGCAGAGCGACGCGATCGAACTGTGTGCTACCGATTGGCAAACCGCCGGTCGCGGTCGCCGCGGTAAGGATTGGACCTCGATGCGTGGCAACGTCACTTTTACGTTGCGTCAGCGGCTGCGACGTCCCGCCGCTGAACTCATGGGTTTGAGTCTGGTGGCTGGAATCGCTGTGGTTGGTGTTGTCAACCAGCGGCTGGGTATCGATGCCAGCGTCAAGTGGCCGAACGATGTGCTGGTCAAGGCTCGCAAGCTCGGCGGGCTGCTGATCGAACTGCAGCCCGACCCGAAAGACCGCAACAGTACCTTGGTGACAACCGGGATCGGTGCGAACGTTCGTCATCAGCCCGATATGCAACGTCTGGGAATTGGCGCGACCAGTCTTGAAGCGTTGAATCGGTCACCCGAACTCGATCGCAACGCGTTGATCGCCAAACTGGCGGTGGCAGTAGCGTCTCATTATGTTGAATTTGAGACAACCCTCTGGCCGGGTTTCGAGACTCGATGGGAGGCTGTGGATGCGTTGTTCGGACGCTCCGTGACCGTCTCAGGGAGCAGGGAGTTGACAGGGGCCGCCTGCGGTGTGAGTGCCTCAGGCGCTTTACTGGTGGATACGGGTTCGGGTATGGAAGAAGTGGTGGCCGGTGAGGTTTCGGTCCGTCCCGTCTAAAGCGGTTTGAATGAAACGGGCATTGCGCTTGCAATGACTTATGCATAGAATACCGCCAGTGCCGGTATAGCTCAGTTGGTAGAGCAACTGACTTGTAATCAGTAGGTCCGGAGTTCGACTCTTCGTGCCGGCACCATTTAATTCAATGACTTAGCGCGCCCCCTCCCTGTCCAAGAATTCTACCGCTTGATCTGGGGGTTAAATGGTGTATTTGTCCTAGAAGCGGAAAAGCTCTCCATCGCGGCCCTTCCTAATTGTTACCACGCCGATTAGATAGGATATGCATGCAAATTCAATGCTCCACTTTTGCATACCCGGCACTAACAACGGTGTTGGTGTTGGATAGTGAGGGCATGCTGCGGGAACACCAGCTTCAATCGAGCGATGAGGCGGGTCACGGCACGGACGGTGTTGGTGGGCCGGTTGTATGATGTGCACGTTGTTTAAGCGCGGATTAAAGCCAATCGGTGTGGGCAGTTCGGCCAAGTAAGGTGCCGCTAACGGGCGCAAGGCCATTAACGCGCAAGAGGATTTTGATGGTGGCAGTGCGGCGGCAACACTGAGGAACGTGGGTTCGACGCCATTAGAGCGTGCAGGCATCAAGCCTTTGATGGCCCGAAGCGCACCGTGCACATCTCGCAGTAAGCGAGCCGCTACATGGGTATAAGTGGCGGTGTTCTCCAGCTCTTAATGGCCCAATGCGACTTGAATAACTCGAATATCAACACCGTCTTCAAGCAAATGAGTCGCAAAGGCATGACGTAATCTCTCTAATAATGACGGTGAGAGCATGGCGTTACAATCTTTGCCTTTACCCTGTTCGACACGAATGATCATTCGGTCGCTATCGACATCGCTGACTCTGATTTGCACCACTTCGCTGGCGCGTAATCCCGCACCGTAAGCGACAGACAAGGCGGCTTTGTTTTTAAGATTACCGGTGGCTTAAAGAAGCTGCGTTACCTCTAGCATGCTCTTTCGCAGAGGACTGATGGTTTTGTCAGACTTAGACATGGGTTTACACCTTGTTATGTTGCGTTGTGGGAAACACAACATGCGCAAGGCGTAGGCCCATAAATCCCAAGAGTACTAAATTTCAAAACCACTAACTATTTCGAAGTTCGTTAAAAAAACCATGAATAACTCTAAGTACAACTATATCGCTTATCGGACTAACGTCGATATCACTATCGACGGAGATTTAACTAAGCCAGTATGGCAAAACGCTAAAAAATCGCAACGATTTGTAGATATGGCGACGCGTGATCCTGGCTTCTACGATACGAGAATGGCTTGCACGTGGAGCAATGAATATTTATACATCGGTTATTGGGTTGAGGAACCATTCGTAGCGGCCGAACTGACTAAACGAGGCGACACACTCTTCAAGGAAAATGATATTGAATTGTTTATTGATGGTGGTGATTGCTATTACGAACTTGAGATAAATGCACTAAGTACAGTCTATGAAATGTTTTTTATATGGCGAGACGCGTATAAAAAGGGGAGTTGTTTCGATGTCGATGAATTTGATCTACTAGATCGTAATGCTTACTCGTTCGCTGGGGACTTTGATAGAAATCCAGAGTCATTTTGGGACGGTACTCACAGCCGTGGAGCGCGGTGGGCGTTTAGAGATTGGGAGTTTCCTGGCCTTCGAGTAGCGGTAAAGGTACAGGGTACTTTAAACGACAATAACGATGTAGACGCGGGTTGGACAGTAGAGCTAGCGATGCCTTGGTCAAGTATGGAATGGCTGAGGAACGGTCGTTCACTGCCACCAAAGGACGGTGATACATGGAATATGTTTTTCGGGAGATTTCAAAAGCTAATGAATGCCGGGCAAGAAATACAACCGCATCCGGCATGGGTACTTAAGCCTCATGGAAAATACGACACGCATCAACCAGAACTTTTCCCTAGAGTGTGCTTTGCGGACAAAGAATTGAACACGGCACCTAACATCGATTAGATTAATGCAATGTTCTTTAGTGTTGGTTATGAGATGCGAAAACACTAGAAGCGAGGAAATTGATAATCGTAACGTCTGGTTTGAGGTTCGGGTTCAACTGGTCAGTGCAACGCTCTATGATCATAGTAGCAACGGAGTGAACAATGGTAAGAAGAACGAGAAACAAATAATCGCCTGAACTGATATCAATGATGTGGGACTGTTATCAACGAGGTGACTCACTGAATAACATCGCTCGGATGTTTGATAGGTTTCATGGATCGATAGCTGGAATAATTGGTCGCTCAGGTGGGATTAGACCTCCAGAGCGCGAACGTCGAGCATCTAGCTTGAGTCATTTGTAGCGTGAGGAATTTCTAGAGACATTGCTTCTGGGGCATCTATTAGTTCCATTGCAATGAGTTTTGGCCGATCTCCCTCAGCAGTGAGTCGTGAAATTGCGCGCAATGGGGGGCATTCAGAATACAGAGCGAGCAAGGCAGAAATAAGTGAACGATCCGCTACGGCGGACGATCGCGCAATACCAGGACACTGCGAAGGAGATCTCAATCATGTCCTCCTGTTGATCTGGATACCGTCGAATGTGTCGGTATCGAAAGCAGCCCGATTTTTGAAACGAAAAAGTTCGCAAAGATTGCTCTCGGAGTACGAGTTACCGAGAAAGCGTTATTGGGGCCGGCATCTATGAGCCCGGGGTTATGGGCAGTGACAAGTGGGAATGTGACAGATGATGTTTGGAAGGAATACATAAAGAATCAGAAGCCCCTCGAGTCGGACGATGACTTTGATGTTGTGTAGAGAGCAAGAATCGGCCGAGTGGCCGATCAATCCGGCTTTAGCCGGTGAGAGCCTTCACAATTCATGCGCGACATGATTTGATTTCTCAAGCCACTTGCAACGCTTTGGTCTTTCGGACCCGATACAGCTCCAATGCAGCCAAAGGCACGAAATGTACTAGAGCAGGACCGACGTGATTGTGGATAAATATCCAATGCAGTAGTGTTCCAACGGCTGCGACATACACACCTTGTTGCAATCGCTTCCAGTTAACCCCCAAGCGTTTTACTGACCAGTCGTTGGATGTTATTGCCAGCGGAATAAAAATAAACATCGCCACCCAACCCGTCCAGATACCAAGCTCTAACGCCTCACCCAACACATTGGCGAGATTTCCCCTGTCGATGATGTAGAGCACGGTGTGAGCAAAGGCATAACAGAACGCCGCGACGCCAATATAGCGACGACGGCGCATCATCCATAACCAGAACCGATTATCGGGAAACATCAATCGCAACGGACTGATGATCATCACAATGATTAAAAAGCGCGCAGAGAATTCTCCTGTGGGGTGGAGCAAGCGTTCTGCTTCTGCGCCAGATACGAGGCCCATCGTCATAGGGATGGAAGGCAGGATGAGTATCAGCCAAAATAGGTAGGGAGAATTTAATGCAGATTTCATCGAAATTTGCCCTCTGAATGTCAGTTAGTATTCGACCACATTCACCGATCTTGCATCTCGCCTTTCTATTTCGATGGGTATCAAGTTGTGTCGATTTGTATCGTGGTTCGGAGCAAATTGACAAAAAGGCGCTGCGAGGGATATCGCCGTAACGAAGTTCTGCCCAGTGCAATTAGTGAATACGCTGCTGGGCGAATTCGCTACTCATAAGGTTCAATGCAAGGAGAGTCAGAGAACACGAACCTTGTGGTTTTCTGATCGATGAAGTGATGCAACGGCGAGACTCTGAGAACGGCACAGTATAGGTTGTGGTTACAGCGGCCATTGTGACCGTGCCGTTCAAGGTGGACGGTTCACCACATCAAATCATCCGGCACTTCATAGTCGGCGTATTCATCATCGATTGGCGCCTCGTCGTTGGGCGAATGGCGTAACACCATCAGACTCTCATCACGTTGGCTGATCTTGTCCGATACCGTGGCGGGGACGATCGCGTAATTATCATCGAGGGTTACGATGGCGAGCTGACCTTTTATCAGTGCATCCCGATGTTCATTTCTCAGGTGCAGCGATTTGATCTGGGTGCCGTGTGTGAAACTGAATTCCGTATCGCCGCGTTCCTCGATTTGATTCAGCTTGATCAGTTGCCGGATCTGGGCTTTCACGGCTTTGGCTTCAGCTTCTACCTGCTTGATGCGATTGAGCTCACGATCTCGCGCCACTTGCTCCTGTCGGGCTTTCTCTGCCAGCTCGGCAGCCTCATCAGTGACGGCTTTACCTTGCCTTTGCAATTTTTCTTTGTTGTTTTGCGCCTTGCGAGCTTTTACGGCCTGCTTCTTATTGGCCAGCCCGGCTTTGAACAGTTGGTCTTGTAGCGAATTGCCCACGGTGGTTTTCTCAAACATTCGGTGTTATCGCCAAGAATACCATTGCCAGACAAGTACGGATTTGTGGTAAACCTGGGGTCTATGACAAACTCTGGCGAAATGAATCTGGATGTGCTGCTGGCGTCGATGCGCCCGGTGTTACATCCGCCCACTTACGTATTCGTTATTGTGGCGGATCCGTTCGATACGGGTCCGCTGAATCCTGTGATGACCTTTCGGGAAGCTGAAGGTCTGACGCTGATTGTTGAACAGCATAGGGCTCAAATGGCTCAGCTCGAGTCAGAATTCCCGTGCCGAATGATTACGCTTAATATTCACTCAGCGCTCGACGCTGTGGGCTTTCTAGCGCGAATCACCACTCATCTGGCTACGCTTAACATGGGGGTCAATCCCGTCTCAGGCTTTTATCACGATCACTTGTTTATACCGGTGAACCGGGCCGAGGATGCCCTAGCGGCGCTGATCGAACTCAGTGGTGAGGCCGCAAACCCGGCTTCGTAAACCATCCGATGTGTTCTAGCGCAGTATACTAGC
>CALFBL010000133.1 GCA_937951695.1 uncultured Granulosicoccaceae bacterium
GTGTCGAGGATTTTTGTGTTCACCACCGGTAAGCGCAGCCCGTAGCTGAATTTGCTCACAAGGATGAAGTCGCCGATGAGCAGCGTCGGGATCATCGAACCGCTCGGAATGCGAAACGGTTCAAAAATAAACGAGCGCAGCAGGAGGACGATGAGCAGCACCGGGAAGAACGACTTTGCGTAATCCACCAGCAAGGGGTCGTTCGCATCGATGCCTCGGCCGCGCCGGAAGATAAGCCGATCCAGCAACCAGATGACGCCTGTGACTGCCGTTAGAATGACAAGAATGAGTGGGAAATTCATAAAAATCTTTTCACGCAACGTACCCTAGCCTCTGTCCACTTGCAAAACTGCCAGGAACGCTTCCTGGGGAATTTCCACCTTACCGACCTGCTTCATTCGGCGCTTACCCGCTTTTTGCTTCTCAAGCAATTTACGTTTACGCGAGACGTCACCGCCGTAGCATTTTGCGGTCACATTTTTGCGCAAAGCCTTGATGGAGCTCCGCGCGATGATGTGAGAACCGATGGCCGCTTGCACCGCCACTTCAAACATCTGGCGCGGAATAATCTCTTTCATCCGGTCCGCCAGATCGCGGCCCCGCGTGGTGGACCGGTCCTTATGCACGATGCTGGCAAGTGCGTCGACCTTATCGCCGTTGATCAACAGATCCACTTTCACCAGATCCGCTGCCTGAAAGCGCACAAATTCATAGTCGAATGACGCATAGCCCCGGCTGCACGATTTCAAGCGATCAAAGAAATCCAGCACCACTTCCGACAATGGCAGCTCGTAAGTCATCGCCACCTGGCGCCCGAGATACTGCATATTGGTCTGCACGCCACGCTTCTCAATACAGAGCTTGATCACCTCGCCCACGTAATCCTGAGGCATCAGAATGTTCGCCCGAATGATCGGCTCACGGATTTCTGACAGCTCATTTACGGGCGGTAATTGTGAGGGGTTGTGGATGTAAGTGATCTCGCCTCTGGTGTCGACGATTTCGTAGATCACCGTCGGAGCTGTGGATATCAGATCCAGGTTGTATTCACGCTCGAGCCGTTCTTGCACAATTTCCATGTGCAACATGCCGAGAAATCCGCACCGAAAGCCGAACCCCAAGGCCGAGGAGGTTTCCGGTTCAAAGTGCAGCGCCGCATCGTTCAGGCGTAGCTTCTGCAACGCTTCGCGCAGCGTCTCATAATCGTCACTGTCCACCGGATACATTCCTGCAAAGACCCGAGGCTGCACCTCTTTAAATCCGGGTAAGGCCTCGGCTGCCGGATTATTACTTAGTGTAATGGTGTCGCCCACGCGCGCAGCTTCAATCTCTTTAATGCCGCAAATAATAAAACCGACTTGCCCCACTGAGAGGTTCTCTTTGGGCAGTCGCTTCGGAGTGAACACACCGACGTTGTCCGCTTGGAACACACGGCCGGTGGACATGATCTGAATTTTGTCGCGTCGTCGAATCGTGCCTTGAACAATGCGCACCAGGGTAATGACGCCAACAAAATTGTCGAACCAAGAATCGATAATCAGGGCCTGCAACGGCGCGTCAGGCTCGCCTGTGGGAGGGGGAATCTTCGCCACCAGTTGCTCAAGCAACTCTCTGATGCCGATACCGGTTTTCGCACTTACGTGGATCGCTTCACTCGCGTCCAGCCCAATCACTTCCTCGATCTCTTCGGCCACCCGATCCGGATCGGCCGCCGGTAAATCGACTTTGTTCAGCACCGGCAATACTTCAAGATCTTGCTCGATCGCGGTGTAGCAATTGGCCACCGACTGTGCCTCAACCCCCTGTGAGGCATCAACCACCAACAACGCACCTTCGCACGCGGACAAGGAGCGCGACACTTCATAAGAGAAATCCACGTGCCCTGGGGTATCAATAAAATTCAGATGATAGCTCGTGCCGTTCTCGGACTTGAAGTCCAGCGATACCGCCTGAGCCTTGATGGTGATGCCGCGTTCTTGTTCAATGTCCATTGAATCAAGCACTTGCGCTGACATCTCACGCTCGGAGAGCCCACCACAGAGCTGGATAAACCGATCGGCCAGCGTAGACTTACCGTGATCAATGTGAGCGATGATCGAGAAATTACGAGTATTCTGTTGCATTTAACCACCGCCGGTTCGGCGGAATCAGCCACCGGGCTGGTGGCTATTACCTGTATTGTAGCTTGCCAGCGCCGCTTCCACGGCGCTGAGATCAAGAAAGTATCGGCATAGCTCTTGACCGTGCAAACTCAGCACAGGAACCAGCTCGTTGTACGTTGCACGCAGCGCATCGTCACGATCAATGTCGATCCGGTTTAAACGGTAGCGCGACGCCGGCACCAACTCCGCCAGCGTCCGCTCCATGTCTTCGCACAAATGACAGCCATCGCGCCAATACAGATCCAACGGCGCTTGCGAAGGCGATTGCAATGGCTTTGAGCCGAGCGCTTCCCGTTCCTGATCGGTCTCGTTGGCCACGCCTATCCTAAGCTTGCGGTTGCTTGGTTAATTGACCGATTGATCCAACGCTCAAACTCAAGAGCCGGGCTTCATCAGGACAAATGCCCGTCCGTCCTCACGCACCACCAATGCCCCAACTGAATCTTCACTCGCCAGTTCATTCGCCGCGGTCAATAGATCTTCAGCCGAATCCACCGGCATATTGCCAATGGTCAGGATCGCATCCCCAGGTGTGATGCCCGCCTCATCGGCAGGACTGCCCTCGGTGACCACATCCACGATGACCCCACCGGTATCGATCGAGAGACGGTCGCGATCAAAATCATCCATGGGGGAGACGCTTAAACCAAACGGTACACCGCTGGCCAGTCGTCGCTCGACGAAGCGCTGCTGCACATCGTCGTTGCTGGGCAACTCGCCGATGTTCACGATGAGCTCCACCACCTCGCCATCGCGGTTAATTCGAACGCGTGCATCGGAATTCGCCGGGACGCGCCCAACCAGTGGCGGCAACGATGAAGAGCTAACCACATAAATGTCATTAAAATGAGTGATGATGTCACCTTCCTGCAGGTCTGAATTCTCAGCCGGGCTGTTTGGCAAAATCGATCCCACCAAAGCGCCATGAGCACGCCCCATTTTATTTCTCGATGCGCGAGCCCGGGACACTTCGTTGATGGTGACACCCAACCAGCCGCGCGACACCGACCCTTTGTTGCGCAACTGATCGACCACATTCATCACGAGTTCGATCGGAATGGCGAATGAGAGCCCCATAAAGCTCCCGGTGCGACTGTAGATCTGCGCGTTTACGCCTATAACATCACCGTTGAGATTGAATAAGGGCCCGCCTGAGTTTCCAGGGTTGATCGCAACATCGGTTTGTATAAACGGCACGTAGCTCTCGGTCGGCAAAGAACGTCCGATTGCACTGACAATCCCAGCCGTTACCGTAAAATCGAATCCGAACGGGGAACCAATGGCCAGCACCCACTCACCGACTTCAAGCCCATTACTGTCACCGATGGTCACTACCGGTAAATCGGCAGCCTCTACTTTGATAACGGCTATATCCGAACGCGGGTCTGTGCCGATGACGGTTGCGATCAGCTGACGTCTATCGTGCAATCGCACAATCAACTCGTCCGCCCCATCCACCACGTGGTTGTTAGTGACGATATAGCCGTCATCGGAGATGATAAAACCGGAGCCTACGCCTTGAGAATCGAAAGGATTCGGTTCATCGAAGCCTCCTCGCTCCTCACGTTCGCGTAAAAATTCTTCCATCCGTTCGCGTATATCCGGACTGCCTTCAAGATCGGAATCGTTAAACCCCTGTCGCGTGCTGATATTGACAACCGCTTGGTGGTTACGTTTTACCAGATCCGTGAAATCAGGCAAGCCAGACTGCGCCTTGGCAACGGGCACCACGACAATCCAGACCAGCAACAAGGCAATGAACTTAAAGGTACGCATGACTAACTCCGATGGTCATCAACCGCATTAACTATACGCAAGGTGCAGAGTTCTGAACGGCTCAACTTCAGCGCAATTTTCTGGTCGTGAACCGTTCGACGACCGATAAGTAGTCCAGTGAACAAGCCCGCAATTGCCGATACGATGGCAACCGGCTCGCCAGCTGATTGCCCGATAGTTGCGCCGGTCAACAAACCCGCGGTGGGTAACATGTACACCTTGAAGGCGAGCATTAGCCAGTCCGCGCTGGGCGGAGGCATCTCAATCTGTACCGTATCACCTGGCTGGTAGGGGCGAGCGTGACGATTCTTCGCAGCGTCGGCCACAGCAACCTCAACTACGCAACGCATCGAGGCTTTTGCCAAGCCGAGCAAATCAAGACCGCAGTGACCCGGGCCAAACCCTGCGCGGCGTTGCCGTTCGCACCCAACACAGCCAGGCATCGGCAATAATTCAACGATCAAACAATCAACCCCTGGCGAAACCACCACACCACTTCGCTGAATAGGCTGACGGCTCAGCTTAGCGCGCGAGTCGGCTTCAACCGTCGGCAAGCGTTACTGCCCGTGCAATGAGTTCGACGGTTTTTTCAGGCACCTCGCCAACGGCGGTGACCAATGCGTTTGGCAGGCTGTAGCCGTACGCGTTCATCGCGCCCATTGAGATTGCTCCTAATGAGGCAGTATCCTGATCATTCCTATCCACGTACTCAACGTAGACCGATACAGACGCGATACCGTCAGAGACCATGACGTGACTCACAGGATCATCTTCCCGAATCGATAACAACCGCAGCGACTCCGCTCGCTCCGTAAATCCCGTGGGCAGTGATTTAAAACTGACTTTATCGACTGATGTACCTTGATCGTTCGTCTCAGCCTTATCGGTCTCGGTAAACTCCATCCGCCCACCGCCCTCAGATGCCACAAACACCTCTGCATCGATCGAATCGAGGTAATTGATCTCAGTGAAAATCAGCTCTTCCACTGGCTGATTTCTCGCACTCAGAACAATCGAGCGCAGCATCATGCCGGTACTCTTATCAATCCAGAACCGGTAACCATAACGAAAGTCATCAATGGGTGCCACTTCCAGTACATCAGTGGCAACACCGGCGACTCGATCATCGCCGCGTGGTTTAATGGTGTAAGCCGAACTGTCTATGCTTTCGGCATCGAACGCTTTGAATACTTTACGCGGTTTCGCCCGCATGACGATGACGTCGCGGTTGTTGGGCCAGACCCAAACGACTTCAGCGTTAGTGCGGTAAATTTCACGCGCTTCACCGTTCAGTGAACTCATGCGCTCGAGCTCGCCCGTCGCTGTACTCGCGTGCTGTATGAGGAATACGTCGGTTTGACCGCTTTGCATGTGCACAAAAGTGCCTTCGTAGGTCAACGTCTGCATCGCCGAGGACATCATCGACAACAACGAAGCAGCGTCGCTGTCTCCCACAGCTGTGTCATCGGCGTTCGCCGTTGCAGACATCAGTTGGCTGGCCGTCAACAGCAGCAGCCCGAACAAAGCTGTGGATCTAAACATTATGTGTTGAATCATTAGCCAACGCTGGCCGTATAACGACATTCTAGACCACGCTGATCACAACTGTGTGAACAAGCGTGGGCACCTGTTTGATGCGATCGTAACTACGACTACTGGGTTGGTTCGGAACTGTCATAACCAACGAGGCGGGAATACGGCAACATACCGCTCCAGTCGCTCGCCGGTGAATGCTCGATATGATCACTCAACAACATATTAAAGCGTTCCTCGGCCGCCGATCGCTGACCACTGCCTGAGACCCAAAACGATCCCCGATGTGCCACTAAATCGACCGGTGCTTGCTGTGCTTGGAAATCCAGACCCACTTGCACACCACCCGAAGTCGCCGATGAGCCAGAGGCTGTGATCTGCGCCACCAAAGCACTTGGATCAACCGCTGAGTACGTGTTATTCCAGTAATTCAACCCGATGAACGTCGCCAATGCCGCACTAGCGGCTATACCGAACCCCGCAGCGCCCAAGCCCCATCGCAATCCGCCCGACGCAGATTTAGTACGTGGTTTCAAGGTCTCGACCGTCGCTTGCTCATAGGCCTCTACCGCAGTGGAACCAGTGGCAGATTCACCGTTCCGTGCACCAATATCAGTAACGTTGGTATAAGCCGGTTCATCGACCAATGCTGCAGAGACCGCAGCCGCAACCGACATCGACCCTTGCAAAGACTCGCCCCGCATGGCGTCCCGCGCCAAATGGTATCGTGCCCAGGTTGCTCGTTGCTCTGCCGAAGCCGCAATTTCTGCTACACAGCGCGAAGGATCGAGATCCCCCCATTCGCCGTCCATTAAACTGGATATAGTTTTGTTAATTTTCTCGCTCATGCTCGAGCTACCTACCTTTATCTTCTAAGAGAGGAGCTAAATGCGAATCAATCGCTTCTCGCGCCCTGAAAATTCTTGACCGAACCGTCCCGATCGGACAATCCATCGCTTCCGCGATTTCTTCATACGACAACCCTTCAAACTCACGCAACGTGATAGCGGTGCGCAGATCTTCCGGCAAATCAGCGATGGAGCTCTTCACCCCGGCGATAATCTGATCACTGACCAGCTCTCGATCAGGTGTGGCGTTTTCACGCAGTGCCCAACCGCCTTCGAACTGCTCAGCATCAGCCGCATCGATACCGGTATCGGATATCTTTCGGCTCATAGTGACCAGGTGATTTTTTGCGGTGTTTATCGCGATGCGATATAACCACGTGTAGAACGCAGAATCGCCACGGAAATTCTTCAAGCCGCGATATGCCTTGATAAAGGCTTCTTGCGCGACATCCTGCGCTTCGTGTGCATCGTGCACGTAGCGCGATATCAGATGACCGATTTTGTGCTGGTATTTGAGCACAAGCAAGTCGTAGGCCGACTTATCACCCCTCTGAACACGTTCGACCAACGCTTGGTCTATCTGACGTTCACTCAAAACCTTCACTCCAGCGGATTCCGACCGCCCGGCGATTGTACCAACTCGTTGTGAGGAATTAGTGGCTTTGCGAATTACTTGGCTAGTTTCAGCTTTCATGAGGGCTTAGGGCGCTGTGTCCGAGTATAGTTCACCGAAATACCTTACAAATTCCACATTTTTATTTATGACCGCGCCAACAGCACTGATCGTCGACTCAAATTCCCTTGCCCAGGCTATCGCCGACACGAGTCAAACTCTCACCATACTGGACGTTCGCCCGATCAGCGAGCGAGAAACTGGCTATGTTCCGGGTTCACAGCATCTCGACCCATCGCGGCTAAATCGTAGCGAGGGCCGGGTCAATGGCTTGTTGCCAAAAGCCTCAGAGGTGGCCAATTGGGCAAATGAATTCGGTTTTACCGCCGATTCGTGGATCGTGGTCTACGACGGAGGAAGAGCCACGGCTGCGGCGCGCGCGTTGTGGGTTCTGCACGTCTATGGGTTTAACAACGTGCTTTGGCTGGATGGAGGAGTGCCCATCTGGCGACAATCCTCTCACCCCGTGGTAACCGATGATTCTACAAGCGGTAATTTTACAGGCGGTAACAGGAAAACCAACGCCGGTCGCAACACCAATTCAGCGCCGATCTCCGCCGAAACACTCCGCACCGACCCAGACCTTGTGTGGTCCAAACACACGTTACTGGCTCGATTTAGTCAGACTGAAGACGCCAAACCCGTACCCCAAGCTATCGATGCACGCAGCGCTGCAGAGTTTGCTGGCACCGATGTTCGCAGTGCTCGAGGCGGACACATGCCCGGAGCTGTACATTTTGAATGGCTGGATTTGTTTCAGGACGATGGCCGGTTAAAACCCGACGCACAGTTGCGTGACGCGTTAGCACAGCGTTCGATAGAAGCCAGCAAACCATGTGTGGTGTACTGCCAGTCTCACCAGCGTTCATCCGTTACCTATCTGGTTTTAAAACATCTCGGCTTTTCCGAGGTGGCAGCGTTGGATGGTGCTTGGTCGAATTGGGGCAACGATCCGGACACCCCGATAGAGCGTTAATGACAAGCCGCGTTAGCCGCGCATGGATCTCTCTAACTATCGAAAGGTTTACGCTCTAGCGTTACCGATCATGCTGTCCAATGCATCAGTACCACTGGTTGGCATTGTCGACACCGCCGTCATGGGACGCATGGATTCTGCGGCCTATCTTTCAGCAGTCGCTATTGGTGCCGTCTTATTTTCAGGCATTTTCTGGGCGTTTGGCTTTTTAAAGATGGGTACTGGTGGTCTGGTGGCGCAAGCCTTCGGCCGTCAGGATGTGCACGAACTGCATGCAATATTTGCCCGGGCTGTGACCATAGCCTTGTTGCTGGCGGTGGCCATTATGCTGGCAGGCACACCCCTATTTAATCTCGGCCTATGGGCGATGGGTGGCTCGACGCAGTTGCACGCGTTAACCGCTGACTACTACTTTGTGCGTTTATTTGCAGCGCCGGCCACGCTGATGAGTTACGTCGTTATCGGCACTTTGGTAGGACAGCAAAAAATGCGCGAAGTGTTCTACTTGCAGTTGATTTTAAACCTCTCGAACGTGGTTTTGAATCTTGCGTTTTTTGAATACACCGACTGGCACATCAAGGGCGTCGCCGTCGCCACAGTGATCAGTGAATACAGTGCGCTGGCAACCGGTCTGTATCTGCTGCGTGCGCAGTTCAAAGTCTCAGCAGCGCGCTGGATAGCCGCGCTGAAAAACACCGTCGCCTGCAAAGAATTTTTTGCTATTGGCCGCGATCTGTTTGTTCGCACGATGAGCTTGACGTTTGCATTCTACTGGATCACAGCGCTAGGCAGTCGTTTGGGAGACACCACGCTGGCCCTGAATGCGATTCTTGCGCAAATGCTGCACTTCACCGCCTACGCGCTCGACGGCTTTGCCATGGCGGCCGAGGCTTTGACAGGCAGCGCTTTGGGGCAACGCAATCGCAAGGCCCTGTGGCGTGACGTAAAAGCCTGCACATGGGGCGCTTTAGTCGTCGCCTTAGCGTTTACTGCTGTCTACGCGGCATTCGGTCAAAGCCTTGTTAACGCTATGACCACGCTTCCACAGGTGCGTGCACTCGCGCCCAGCTATTTACTGTGGATTGTGATCGGCCCCATCATTGGTGTGTGGAGTTTTTTGCTCGACGGCGTGTTCATTGGTACCACCCATACGCGTGAAATGCGTAATGGTATGCTGATATCGTTAACGGTGTTTTTGCTTTCAGCGCATTGGTTGGTCCCGCAATGGAGCAATCACGGTCTATGGTTGTCGTATCATCTATTTATGCTTGCACGAGCACTTACGCTGGGTGTCTGGTTGCCGAGAATTCTCCGTGCAGCCGACCGTGACGGCTAGCGTACAACCCATAACGCGTAAACAGAGCTAAGCGAACCCATCTCATCGTTGATGAACATCATTTGTAATCAATCCCTGAAGGCCTTCAATTCGTTCGGATTTGCGGTCCAAGCAGAGCATTTTGTCAGCATCGATACCGATGACGAATTAATCGACGCGTTGCGTATAGCCAACGACAATGATTGGCCCGTGTTCTTGCTGGGCGGCGGCAGTAATTTGGTATTGACGCAAGACATAAAGGGACTCGTCATTCATCAAACCAACACCACCACACACTACGACAAGCAAAGCGACGGCTCGACATTGGTTACTGTGGACGCCGGCAAACCCTGGCACGAACTGGTGCTGGAAACCCTTGATAATGGGTTAACCGGGCTTGAGAATTTAAGTCTGATTCCCGGTAATACGGGAGCGGCTCCAGTGCAGAACATCGGGGCTTACGGGGTAGAACTGGCGGACCGAATGCACAGCGTTCGTTGCTATCACCGCCCCAGCCAGCAATGGCTCACACTGCTCCCCGATGATTGCGTTTTCGGCTACCGCGACAGTGTCTTCAAACGCGAACCAAATCAATACGTGATCACACAGGTGGTGTTTCAATTACGCAGCGATACACCACCGGTGTTGTCATACAAAGCACTAGCGCGGGCCATGAACGTTATCTCGGACCGCAACCCAAAGGTGGCGAGTTCAAATACAAACCCCATCGGAACCGGGCCGGGTGAACCCGTTGCGCAAGCAAAGCTCATTAGCGACACGGTGATTCGCATCCGGCAGTCGAAACTTCCCGATCCAAAACAACTGGGAAACGCCGGCAGCTTTTTCAAAAATCCCGTGATCTCCAAAGACCATGCAGAGGCTCTAAAAGTCTCTCATCCCGATATTGTCAGCTATCCCCTAGGGGACGGACAACTGAAATTAGCCGCCGGTTGGCTGATCGATGAGCTCGGTTTTCGGGGCATCGAGGCAGATGGCGTCGGCGTCCACACGGAACAGGCGTTGGTGCTGGTCAACCGAGGCGATGGTGACGGCCAGGCATTGATGGCGCTAGCGCGTGCGATTATTGATCGCGTTGACAAAGAATTCGGCGTTAAGCTCGAAATCGAACCTATTGTTGTCTAAGCCGTCTCAAGCTTGTGCCTGGTAAAATTGCGTAAACAACGTTAACAATTTGTCGGTTTGGCCTTATTACTCGGTTTGCTCGGGCAAAACAAGGGTAAAATCGGGTCAATATACGAACACAGTGCAACTAGCCAGAGCCGGTTATCCATCGCCTCTCCATAGCCTAGATAGTTTATCCAGGCTCTTGAAGGTGTCGGCAATTAGGCGAATTGTGAGAGAGCCTCAATGACCCACTTGCAGCGCGCATGGGTAGCCCTTTTTCTAGCGGCTGCCCTACTTATATCTTGCTCATCCGACGAGCCTGCAGATGTAACGGGCATCGCCTCAGAAGGCGCCAACAACGCCGCGTTTGCACTGGAGCCGCCGGCGCAGCTGATCAATTCCCGAACCATCGATCAAAACGCTTTGTCGCTGACCATCACCGTCACTCAGGAAAATGGCAGCGTGCAGACCGTCTCCTCCGCACCCAACGCTTCCAGCAATCAATTTGTTGGCATGCTGGATGTCCCCACCGGTACCACCATCAGCGTCAACGTGATGTGGACAGAGAATTTTCAAGGCCGTGTGCTGCAACTGGCACAAGGTACGCGCGTCGTCGCAGTGCCGTTCAACATCGCCGAGCTGGAAATCTCGTTCCCCTCAAACATCTACAACAGTACTTTCGATGATGATCAGGATGGCATTTCAAATCTTGCTGAGCGAAATTCTGATACCGACCCCCTCAGCTCGCTAGACCCGGGGGACCCCGTCGTACGGGTTAACGTGGGCGTACGAATAGAAGTGCCGCAAAACTTGAACAACCCAAATAACGACCCTAGCGCCCCGTCCTCTACACCCAGCGCCACCTTGAATGGTGAACCGGTATCGCTCTCATTTGACGGCACCGATTTCGTGGGTACTTCAACGGCGGTGCAAAACAGTGAAGCATTCCTAACCGTGGCGTTTGTCGGGGATGCGACACCCGGTGTCAATCTCGCGGTGGTTCAGCGAAGCGAAAACGTCGGCACCGGAACAACGCTGGTGGTAACCAACGACTCGTACGATGTAGCGTTCGACGACGACAACGACGGCTTTAACAATATTGCCGAATTCAACGACGGCAACGATCCGCTCGACCCGAACAGCCCGCCTGTTAATCCGTGCGCGCTTTCGCAATTTAACGAAGGCTGCACCATCGATACCGATGAAGACGGTATGTTCGATAGCGTAGAAGGCGGTAGCAGCGATGCGGACGACGATGGCATTCCCGACTTTCTGGAAAGCTCGCTGATCGATCAGGACAACGACGAGCTGTCCGCTGAGAACGATCGGGACGATAACAATC
>CALFBL010000134.1 GCA_937951695.1 uncultured Granulosicoccaceae bacterium
AACATTCCCATTGGATTAAATTTAAATGTATCTGAAGGGTGAAGTGCGCTTGGGCATCGGGGTCGTTTGCGTAATCCGATGACATGCCGCCCCCGAATAAAATTCGCACCTGACCCACCCCTTGCGGGTGCAGCGACAAATACCAAAAGTAGCCAGGCGTTAGTGTGATCATCAGACTCGGATAGATCGCTAGTAGATACGTAGTACGGCGCCGATCGCCTTGCATACGTGTGTTGTCGGGGTGCGCCATGGCGATCTTCAACGAGTCGTCTTTCAGTATGGTGTGATAGTTAAAGCTTGGACTCCCAGGCGGGCACACCATCTCATCCAGACGCGATAGCCCACCGATCGTGCCACGATGGCAGACCGGCAAGTGGTAGCTTTCCATAAAATTCTCAGCAAGCACTTTCCAGTTGGTATCCCACAGATGCGTTTCGACAAACGATTCTTTATAGTCAGTTGCGCCATAGTCTTCGACCATGGCTTCTACCTCGGCTAACTGTTTTTTCACAGAAGCTGCGTTGGGATTCAATGAAACCATGATCCAGCCAAGCCATTCTTCACACCGTAGCTCGGGCAAGCGCATGCCTTTTTTGCAGAAGGATTCGTTCTTGTCCATGGCCGGGGCACCGCGCAGTTGACCATTGAGTTCGTAGGTCCAGGCGTGATAGGGGCAGACGATCGCCCGAGTATTTCCCCGACCTTCAAGCAGCGTAGACATCCGGTGAAGACAAACGTTGGATTGCGCACGTAGAGTGCCGTCGCTGTTTCGAACGACCATGATCGGTTGTCCAGCGAGTTCCAAAGTGAGATAATCTCCTGAATTCTCCAGTGAGCTGGCGCGGCCTGCGCAGAACCAATCGTGACTAAATACATGCTCCAACTCTGCGGCAAGAAAGTCGTTCGATGTGTAGACGCTGGTTGGCATAGCATGCGCTTGCTCGAACGGCTTTGCTGCGTTAGCGGCAAGCTCGTCAGCCGCACTTATGCGGGCACTGGCCGTGCATTGTTCGCTCATGAGATAGACCATTTCCTGACTGCAAGTGTGAGTCGATTGGCGAGCTCAACCGTACGTTTTTTTACGCAACTGCGCGCGGTTGGATCGAACAACGCAGGCGCTCATTGGTAAAGTACCCGAGTGTGCCGGTATTCTTCCCACAGGACAATCAAAAAACAGAGAATCATTGATTCGAATTTTCCGATCCAAGCCATTGAGACCGCGTCTTGTTGGTTAGCGTCAGTAGAATCAGCGATTTATCAATTTGTTATGTTCGGCCCCAGTGCAATCTCATAGACTCGAGTGCCGCACCGGTGCACCTGCCGTGCTGCAAGCGCCGAAGAGTCAGAGTAAAATCGAACTATGCCAGTGGAACAAATAGATACGCTCGTCGTCGGCGGTGGTCAGGCAGGTCTTGCCATGAGTGAGCATTTAACCCGGTGTGGTGTTGAGCATCTGGTCCTCGAGCGACATCGTATTGCCGAACGTTGGCGCTCGGAGCGGTGGGATTCCCTGGTGGCTAATGGACCGGCGTGGCATGATCGATTTCCCGGAAGGATCTTTGCCGATGTGGATGGGGACGGTTTCGCATCTAAGGAACAAGTAGCCGATTACTTTGTCGCCTATGCAGCACAATTTAAAGTGCCTGTGCGTACTGGAGTAGAGGTGTTTAACGTACAGCGCTTGATGGGCCGACCGGGATTTCGGGTGCACACCTCGGAGGGTGTCATCGAGGCGCTTAGCGTGGTCGCAGCTACCGGTGCCTTTCAAAATCCTGTCGTGCCGCCTGTGGTGCCAGAGCACGTGGGGCTTGCACAAATTCACTCCAGTGAGTATCGCAATCCGGAGCAATTGGATGACGGAGCGGTGATGGTGGTTGGGGCAGGTTCATCGGGTTCGCAGATCAGCGATGAGTTAAACCGATCGGGTCGGCGGGTTTATCTCTCGGTTGGCCCGCATCAACGTCCGCCGCGCAGCTACCGAGGTCGGGATTTTTGTTGGTGGTTGGGTGTGCTGGGTAAGTGGGACGCTGCGGCTTTAGAACCGGGCACAGAGCACGTAACGATAGCGGTCAGTGGCGCTTATGGGGGTAACACCATGGACTTCAGACGTCTGGCTTCCGAAGGTGTGACACTGGTTGGGCGTACCGATTCATGCCGTCAGGGTGTGCTCTCGTTTGCGCCGAATTTGGTACAAAACATCGATGAAGGTGATGCGTATTACTTGAGGTTGCTGGACGAAGCGGATGCTTATGTGGCAGCCAATGGGTTAGCGCTACCGGAAGAGCCTAGCGCCCGAATATTCGCGGCGGATTCAGATTGCATTATACGCCCTTTAACCACCTTGAACTTAGCAGAGGCGGGTGTCAAGACGATCATTTGGGCAACCGGTTATTCGATGGATTATCGTTGGTTGCAGGTCGATGCGTTTGATGCGCAAGGCAAGCCCAGCCACCAACGTGGGGTGTCTACCGAGGCTGGTATCTATTTTCTGGGATTAGCGTGGCAATCTCGGCGCGGATCCTCTTTCATCTGGGGAGTCTGGCATGATGCAAAGTACTTGGCCGATCATATTGTTACCCAGCGGACGTACCGACAGCACCATGAATCGGCCGAGCGTCAAAAGCAAGCGACTCAAACTCAAACCATTTAATCACTCATTGTCAGTGGAGAGCCCGATGACCCATCAACGCATTCGTCCGTTCAATACTCGGGATACCTATCCTGAACAAGATCTTGAAAACGATCTGTGTCAGGCCGTGGTCACTCGGGGTGGCGCGACGGTGTATATGCGCGGGCAATGTCCGCAGAGTTTAGAGGATGCGAAAAACATTGAAAGCCACGACCCCATTGAGCAAACACACAAGGTGATGCAAAACATCCAACAGTTAATTGAAGAAGCCGGCGGTACGATGAATCATCTCGTAAAAGTCGTTGTGTACATTACGGACGTGCGTCACCGGGAAGCGATTTATCGCACCATGGGGGAATACATTAAAGGGGTGCACCCGTGTTCGACAGGTTTAGTGGTGCAAGCGCTTGCGCGCCCTGAATGGTTGGTGGAGATTGACGCCACAGCCGTCATACCGGACTAGGCCATGACGTTTTCTCTGGTCGCACGCTGCGCTCAAACCGGTATGTTGGGTACGGCCATAGCATCGTCTTCGCCGGCGGTTGCGGCACGCTGTTCCTATGTAAGAGCAGGTGTCGGAGCTGTATCCACGCAGAACATCACGGATCCCTCGTTAGGGCCTGTGTGTCTGAATTTTATGGGGCGTGGCAACAGTGCTTTGGCTGCTATTGAGAGCCTTCGACGTGAGCGTAAGCATTTGGAATATCGGCAAGTGCTTTGTATTGATCAGTCAGGCAAAACAGGGCTTCATTCGGGCACCAATTCATTAGGCATTTGGACGCAAGCTGACGGTGTGAATGTTGCGTCAGGAGGCAATCTGCTGGCAAACGAAGACGTGCCGCAAGCTATTGTCGAGGGGTTTGTGTCCACCGAAGGCCATCTCGGTGATCGCCTGATCGCTGCGATGCGAGCAGGCTTGGCTGCCGGTGGTGAGGCTGGTGCCGTACACTCTGCAGGCATGAAGATCGCCGATGAGGTGTCTTGGCCTGTTGCCGACTTGCGTTGCGATTGGACGACAGATTGCCCCATCGAGACGGTTGCCATCGCGTGGGATGTGTACAAGCCCCAACTAGAGGCGTATGTGCAGCGCGCGCTGGACCCCAGTGCAGCCCCGTCCTATGGTGTTCCTGGCGACGAGTAATCCGAGTTACCGCTTATGGCACTGCGTTTCACGTTAAGACAACTCGAATATTTTGTTGCGGTCGGTGAGTCCGGTTCGATCCTGCAAGCATCTGAAAAAGTGCATGTATCCTCGCCAACGATTTCGGCCGCCATATCGCAGCTTGAGCAAGAATTTGGTCTATCGCTGTTTGTTCGTAAGCATGCAAAGGGGTTGTCGTTAACAGAAGCTGGTTCGCAAATGTTGGTGCAAGCAAGGAAGCTACTGGCAGAGGCCGAACAATTAAACGGTATCGCAGGTGATATTACGCAGTCGGTGCGAGGGTCGTTGTCGATTGGTTGTTATCTGAGCTTTGCCCAGCTTATTTTCCCCAGTTTAAGGCGCAGCTTTCAAACCAAGTACCCTGATGTGCGGGTAAACCAGTTTGAGCTGCACCAGAGTGGTATCTTTGAGGGGCTAAGGGCTGCAGAGATCGATATCGCGCTGAGTTACAACCTCGATATCCCTGCCGATCTGGAATTTCTACCGCTGGTGCAACTGCCACCGTTTGTGCTGGTGCATGAAGAGCATCCGTTAGCTCACTTGCCCACGCTCAGTGTGAATGACCTAAAAGACTATGCGATGGTGTTGTTGGATCTTCCGCATAGCAATGTTTACTTTACGTCGTTTTTTTCGCAAATAGGCGTCAAGCCCATCATCGCTGAAAGGACTCGCGATATGGCGGTGATGAGAAGTTTGGTGGCGAATGGGTTCGGTTATTCCATTGCGAACTTGAGACCCAGAAATGATCTCTCTCCGGATGGCAAAAAACTCTGCTATATCCCATTGACCGGTGATCTTCCGCACATAAAAATGGGATTGGTCGTGGCTGATGGGGCACGCAGTTCGTATACGATTCAAGCATTTATCGAACACTGCAAACAATCCATTACGCCCTTGAGTGTACCCGGCATGACTATGCATCAATCAGACACGCCATCGAGTTGAGCAACACGTGACACAAACACTCGACATTCTTGAACGCTTGGTTGGATTTAATTCGGTAAGCGAAAACAGTAATCTGGATATTGTCGATTACATCGAAGACTTTCTACGCGCCCGGGGCTTTAGTGTCCACAGAGTGCCCAGTCCCAACGGTGAGAAGGCGGGATTGTTTGCGGTTCTCGGGCCACAAGAAGGTACCGGCATTATGCTATCGGCACACACCGATGTGGTGCCGGTTTTAGGGCAAGCATGGACAACGGATCCCTTTCGATTAACGTGTAAAAACGATAGAGTATTCGGCCGTGGTACGACCGATATGAAAGGCTTTGTTGCATCGGTGATGGCCTTAGCCGATCGAGCATCCGGTGTTAAACTGCGTGAGCCTTTGAAAATAGCGCTCTCCTACGATGAGGAAGTGGGCTGCGTGGGTATTCAGCACATGATCGGACAGCTCCCAAAAACCATCGGCTCACCGCGAATGTGTATTGTCGGCGAACCAACACAGATGCAGGTGGCGGTGGGGCACAAAGGTAAAGCTGCTCTACGCGCAACGTGTGTGGGTCAGAGTGGACATTCGGCTCTCGCACCACAATTTGTGAACGCTTTGCACCTAGCCGGTGACTTTATGGCCGGCGTGCGAGCACTACAAGTTGAGCTTGCAACGTCTGGTTCGCGTGACACCGCTTATGACGTGCCTTACTCTACCGTTCATGTTGGAGAGTTGCACGGCGGCATTGCATTAAACGTGGTACCTAACCGTGCTGTGCTAACGTTAGAGTATCGCCATCTGGCGACAGATTCAGCCGATGATATGTTAGCCAAAATTGAGGCGATCGCGAACATTTCTGCCGCGCCGTTTCGCCAACAATTTCCCGAAGCACTTATCGATATCGAACAATACAATGCGTATCCCGGGCTGGATGTCTCAGCCGAGGCTGAAGTGGTGTCTGTTGTCCAAGGTTTTTCTCAATCGCGTGCACCGATCAAAGTTGCTTTTGGCACCGAGGCAGGCGTGTTCGATCAACTGGGTGTGCCGAGCGTTGTTTGTGGTCCGGGTTCAATGGAAGAGCAGGGCCATAAGCCCGATGAGTCTATCGAGCTGCGTGAGTTACTGGCTTGTGATGCGATGATGGATCGTGTGCTGGATGAGTTAAAAGCTTGACGTAGTATTCATGCGCCGAGCATTTGTTGATTTAAGCGGTGATGGATGCTGTTCGGTTCGAGCCATGATGCGCAGCTGCTGACCGAGCAGTTGCAGAATCGGTTACTCGAAAATGGCTTTAAATCGATCGATGCATAAGCGAAATCCGTGTTCAAAATTACCGTCACCCGGATGGTAGACACTTTCAAACGACACCACCCCTTCGTACTTGTCCGCTCGTAATGCCTCGGCCAGCGGTTGGAATTGATCGGCCAGATCGCCTTCGCCCAGCTTCGCAACGGTTAAGGTCGCGCGAGGAGTATTGACGACAACGTCTTTGATGTGGATGTGCCCGAGATAACCCGCCCTGAGTTCGTCGTAACCATCAGGATAGGCGCGTTCGTGGCACCAACAGTTATTAGCTGGATCCCATAGCACTTTCAAGGTGTCCTTTGCATCCAGTTCATCGATAAGTTTTCGTGCGGTGTAGTTGGAGTTCACCATCGTGCCATTACCGGTTTCGACAACCAGTGTTAACCCGGCGGATCTTGCCAGTTCAACCGCCGGAGCGATCATCGGCGCCATAGAGTCCCAGGCACCATGGGCGACATTCCACTTTTCAGCGCCGTTGTTGCCCCAGAGAATCTGTTCTTTCTTTTGCGTCATGATCCGCACCAATGGGCTGCTGACAACGTGCGCCATATCGATTACGCGTTTTAGCGAATCCATGTGCTGGATGTGCAAGGCATCCCCCGGCCGGTTTGCGCTGCTCATCCCGGCGAAGATGTGGCGCGACAGGCATGAAACAGGTTTGCCACGATCGCGAAGCAATGACGCTATCTGCTGTATCTGTGCGGCCGTGTGGTCCCCAACTTCTATGCCGTCAACGAACTGAAGCTCTGCGTAGCGAAGATCAAATTCATCCATGACATCCACGGCGTGGTTAAGGTCGTTGCTGATACCGTCGCAGATCACTCCCAGCTTCATGCCGATGTTTCTCGATGCAGCTCGGCGCCCACAATCGCTTCAAGCACTTTAGTACAGATCCAGTTGTCACCGTGTGGATATCGAGTTTTGCCCATATGAAAAATCTGCATGGCCGCGGCGGCGGTGAACAAGGGAACCCCGAGCTCCTCCC
The DNA here is from genome assembly GCA_937951695.1 of uncultured Granulosicoccaceae bacterium. Classification (GTDB taxonomy): domain Bacteria; phylum Pseudomonadota; class Gammaproteobacteria; order Granulosicoccales; family Granulosicoccaceae; genus Granulosicoccus. The sequence continues at coordinate 7,013 of CALFBL010000134.1, forward strand.
CAAGGCCCATGGAGATGGTCAGATCCTTGTGCATGGTATTGATATGGCTTCCGGTGTTTTCAAATTGACGATCGATAATCTTTTCCAGAGCGTTGTTGACGATACCGCACCCAGCAGAAGAGGTTGAAAAGACGTCGTGCAGCACTTGCCCAGAGACACCGGCTTTTGCAGCAAGCGCTGCGGCCTCAAACGTTGCCGAAAACTGGGCGCCGATCAGTGATTGCAAACACGCTTTCACTGTTTGCCCCATTCCGGCACGCGTGCCGACCCGGTGAATGTTACTCGATACCGCCTCCATCACGGGCTTAAACTCATCGAGCACAGAATCAGAAGCCGCCGCCATCATTGTCAGGGTGCCATTTTGTGCGCCGGGGAAACCACCGGAAACAGGGGTATCAATCAGGTGAACGCCAGAGTCCTTCATTGCCTCACCTATTTCGCGTGCTTGTCGCGGTTTAATGGTGGCAGACAACAAAATCGCGCCGCCTGCTTTCATCGAACTGACTAAGCCACCGCTGCCAAGAATGACCTCTTTTGCCTCGTCACCGGTCATCACCATAACAAACACAGCATCGGCCACCGCCCCGACATCAGCGGTGCTTTGAGCAGCCACGCCGCCCATGGCGCGAAACGCGTCCATACGATGCTCCAGCAAATCTCTACCGCTGACCTGAAACCCGTTGTGAATCAGGTTCAGCGCCAGCCCGCTTCCCATATCTCCGATACCAATGATGCCGGTCGTCTTCATGAAGGTTGTCCTGTGTGTAGTGATGCGAAAGCGTACCCAAGTAAGCCTAAACCATCAGGCTTGCTCTGTCGCTGCTTTGAGCAACGCATCCGGTAGCCCGTCATTCTTCTTGTTGAATACTGCGAAGATCTCTTGGCACACAAGAGGCTCTGTTAGCTGAATTGAACACTGAGGAGGCAATGAGAGATGCGCTGTGTATTAGCTGGAATGCTAACAAATTGCTTTTATTGTGCCATGTCGTTTTGCTCAAATATGATACGTGAACTGCCAATGCACTACCGCTAACGAGAGCGAACGATGCCGGTGAATCGTCCAGCATTATGAACGTTCAGCAATATGGGTATGCATTATGAACGTTCAGCAATATGGGTATGCGTTATGAATGTTCAGCAAAACTGGCACGCTATACAAACAGACTAGCCGATGAGCAGGTCATTTGATCAGACCCCAAGGAGCTCTATCCTTGTCAAACAGTCTGGCCGAAGAGGAAACCATCTTGAGCTATCTGCCTACATAGCGAACTCAGCATCAGATTAAACCACTGCATCTATTCAACACTCGAGCAGAACTAATTAAGGCATCAATGATCGTACACAGTAGCCGGCGACTGTTCGCTAGTAGTTAACTTGGTAATTTCACTAATGGAGATAATTAGCATGATAGTAAAGTACACCTACCCGCAACGTGCAGTGGCTTTATCTGCACTGTTGGCTCTTGCAGCCTGCGGAAGTGGCAATGATGGACCAGTTGGGATAGATGCGGATACCGACGTCGATACCAGTTTCGAAGATGACGTTGACACCGCTCTCGATGCACCCGACGTGTTGGTGGCCGGAAATTGTCCTTTGGTTGGAAACCTTCAATCCTTGGAGTTGGCCACGAATCAATGCCAAATAAGCGGTGTTCTAACCGAGAATGGCGCTCTGACCGCGGATCGTATGTGGTTTTTGGAAGGCTCATTGCAGGTTGGTAGTGGCGAGGTTGCTGCCACACTTGATATTGAAGGCGGTACGCAAATTCGCGGTGATAACGAAGATACGGTCGACCACGTTTTGGTGTACCCGGGTTCTACGCTGAATGCCAATGGTAGCGCGGCCAATCCGGTGCAATTTTTATCAGATGATGACAACGTAGATGGCACTGGAGAATGGGGTGGTGTGTATTTACGCGGTTTTAACAGCGTGGCTAGTGAGGGCATACAAGGCAGCAATCGACTGGATTACATGGTGGTTGCCGAAGCAGGTGCGCCGGTTGCGGTGACTGTTGATTCACAAACCGTAACCTATTCCGACAACCTAGTGCTAAATGGTGTTGATGAAACAACAACATTAACGTTTGTACAGTCACACAATTCAGCGCGAGATGGCTTGCATATTATGAACGGCAACCCTAGGTTATCTTGGATACTGGCTACAGGATCAGGGCGAGACGGCGTGTGGTACCAAAATTTCAACGGTCTAATTAAAGACCTTATGGTAATACACAATAGAGATGTTGACGGCAGCTCGGGCCGATCTGGTATCTACGCCAGTGAAACCGAAGAGGGTAACTCTAACCCCAGAATCGTCAATGCAACATTGGTCGGTCGAGACAGCACAAGCGAAAGTGCAGGTCCTGACGATAACGAGTTCGGTATTTTATTCGCCGATAATACCGATCAAATTAGAATGGCAAACGTGTTGATTGCGAATTTTCGCAACGGTTGTTACGAAGCTGACAGTGCAGCCGATTTAAGTCAGATCGACAACACTATTCCAGGCCCCAACTACATTGATGGGATTCATTGCGCCAATGAAGCGGGTGCAAATGGCAATTTTGGCGTGGTACGAGACGGATCAATTGGTTTCCCTGCGGACACGGTTGCACCTAACAACTCCAATGGTAATGGCGTTGTTTATTACAACGGAGCCGGTGGTGAACTACCCGCAGCGAATACGCCATTTGATGCGGCATCTGGTGGCCTAAACTTTACCGGTGAGTTGGTTGAGCGATCAGAAAACTTCACCGCAGGCTGGTATTTGAATAATCTGCGAGGTATCGGTAATGGTTTAGCAGGAAATTTGAATTTCCTGAATGGGTTTCTTGATGGCGACACGAACCTCGACGGTGTCGTAGATGCCGGTGATACCAGCTCTCCGTTTATCATTAGCGATGACGGTGAAGGTGGATTCAACCAAGACGTGGCAGCCGATACCGGTGGATACGACTTGACTCACATTGGCGCGGTTCGCGGCGGTGCGGTAACGAACACTCAATTTGACAACTGGACTGTTGATACAGGCCCAGATGACTCGTTCACTGTGCAGCTCAATCCCGCTAACTTGTAGTCAATTAAGTGAGTAGTGCCCCTTGGGAAAGCCTTTAGCCAACCCAAGGGGCACACTGATTTTGAGTAGCCTGAATTTATTGAATTTATTGAATTTATTGAACTACGAAAAATAATTACTGTGCTATTAGCATGATGAGCGATCGCGTTAGGAATATTACCTCTAACCACATTTTGTAGTAAACCTTCATTGCTAGCGCCTAAAAGTACTAAGCCGTATTTTTTGCGTTGGGTCAGCTCAATAAT
>CALFBL010000135.1 GCA_937951695.1 uncultured Granulosicoccaceae bacterium
GATGATACACTAGGGATATCGGTAGGGTTCGCAGAGCAGATTGTAGGGCTCATCCGGGATAAGTTGTGTAAATCCTAAGTGCAACAACCACCCGAGTGAAACATGATCTACTTCACCAAGACATAGGGTGCCGAATTCAAACATGAGTCTAGAAACATGGATAACGTACGCGCTAGCGTGTGCAATTCTCTCCCTTATTCCCGGACCAAGTGTTCTATTAATTGTAGGTCAGGCAATGACAAGAGGGATGCAAGCTGCTGTTTTTTGTCTAGCTGGTGAAACTCTGGGTGGCGCATGTTTGATCCTTCTTTCCTTATTCGGAGTAGGAACGATTTTAGCAAGCTCTGCGGCCCTATTTACGATACTGAAGTGGTTGGGCGTCTTCTATTTGGCCTATTTGGGTGTTCAACAACTTAAGGACGCCAGCCGACAAAAGGATTCAATTTTTGTGGAACAACCGGTACCACATCAGGATAATTATGGCAGCTTCGGCGCGGGGTTTTTCACAGCATTGCTCAATCCCAAGGCCATCTTTTTTTACGTTGCATTTTTGGCGCAATTCTTCGATCCAGTACGCGATCACTTCATTCAATATGCCACACTTATTTTGACATCAGCAGTCGTTTCTGGCCTGATACTTTTTGTATACGGGTTGGCAGCATATAAGGCGCAGACTGTATTGCGGGGTCAACAGGCAAGGCGCAACATTAACTACGCAAGCGGTGGTTTCTACCTGAGTGGCAGTATTCTAATGGCCACCAATAGATAGTGATCTACTAGTGACCTACTTACGGCATATCAGTCTATCGGTTTTCATTGCCTCGGCGAGGTAGGCTGAAATCTGGCCTGTCGAAACAATGTGTCGCTGGCACCGTTCTGCTCAGTCCGCAGGCTGCATTCACTTTTCAAATACCGCGCTTTGATGTCTTGTGGTTTTTCTTGGGCCTCGGACTTTTCTCTGCTATTGCTCATATACTGACAATTCTGGCGTTTCGCCGTTCAGACGCATTAACTTTAGCACCGCTGGTGTATCTTGAGCTCGTCGGCAGTGTTGCGATAGGCTTTTTAGTATTCCACGAAGTTCCAACAGTGATGACACTTGTCGGCGCAGGATTGATCGTCTTTGCAGGCCTGTTGTTGGCGGTGCGGAGTAACGGTTCCGCCAGTCCACAAGTTGAGCCCTCGGAACGTGAAGCCTGTAGTGATGTTGGTAACCACGAGGAGGTAGCCCAGGATTCAATGAGCTAGCTCCTCCATGGATGGGCAAAGTGCAACGCGTCAGCGCCGAATGCACCGACCATGATCGCTGCCGCTGAAGACGTTGCCGGTGATCAAAACCCAACGTGTTCCGCTGAGTTTTTCGGTTGGGTTAATGATTGTCACCCCAATCCACCATCAGTTTTGACGGCCCACGAAAGGTAATGTTCTCTGAATAGGACAAGCTCTGCCCTTCCACCAAACGAAGACTTGGCAGGCGCTGCGACAAGGCTTCAATGGCGATAGCGCCTTCAAGCCGAGCAAGACGTGCCCCTAAACAGAAATGGATGCCTTGTCCGAACGAGATGTGTTTGCGGGAATTTGCGCGACTCATGTCAAACTTTTCCGGACAGTCAAATACCTTAGGTTCGCGGTTCGCAGCACCCAGACTGAGAAACACCTGGGTGCCTGCCGGGATATCGACTCCGGCGATTTGCGTATCGTGGTTGGTCACTCGTCGCCAACTGGTTTGCGGCGAATCAAAGCGCAGCACCTCTTCTAGTGCATTAGGAATCAGCGAGGGATCTTTGCAAAGCTGCGACCAGTCCTCGCGTCGGGGCAATAAACACAGTAAGGCGTTACTCATAAAGTTACTGACAATTTCATGACCGGCAAAGGAGTGCCCGTAGATGATTGATTCCACTTCCCGGTACGCAAGTTCTTCCGGGTTTGCCTCGTGAGCATTTAATAGCTCTGAGGTCAAATCGTCTTGTCTATCGTTCCAGCGTGCGGCGACAAACTCGCGACAGTAACGCCAATAGCGAAGCATTTTGTTCGCTATGTCGACTTGTTCATCCTCGTCTGGATTGCCCCAAGTGAACGCCAGTCGATTACCCGTCCACGACATCAATTGCTCATCGTCGGCTTCATCAAAGCCAATGAACCGAAAAATAATATGCCCAGGCAATGGGTGCCCGAACGCGCTGACAAAGTCGATCGGCCCGCCGGTGTTGATCATCTGATCGATCAACTCATGACTGCGGCGTTGGATGTAGGGTTCGAGGATTTTCATCCGTCGCCCTGAAAAACCGTCGCGGGTGTAGGTGCGGATGCGGGTGTGATCGGGTTGTTGACGGTTGGACATCACCGCGATCGGATTGAAATCCTCAGCCGCCAAAATAGCCGCGGCTTTGTCGCAGATCGGAAACACCGGATCCTGTACGTTCGAAGATGAGTAAGCGTCGTGGTCGCGAAACACTTCACTGATATCTGCCATGCGCGTGAGTACCAGATGCCCGAGTTTCTTGGAATAAAAAATCGGGTTCTCATCCCGCAGCCGATTAAGCTGTGGGTACGGATTCTTCAGGTAATTTGCATCAAAGGTCGTAAAATCATGATCTATTGGACAACCGCTGGGTTCCACGCGCGGCGGAATTCGAATGTTGTGGTATGCCCCGTCATTATCGCTACTCATCAGGTGTCCTCACAGTGCATTAGGGTGACTAGCCCAAGCAGCATTTGGTAACTGCATAAGATGACAAATAATCCTAGCACGCGGCTGGCGAAAATAACCGGCACAATGTGCGTCTAATTGAACTTCCAAGGAGCAGCGGGTTATGCCGATGGATTCAGATTGGATGGTGTGGCATCAAAACCCACGTCGCCCGCGCTACATCTTGCCCGAAGGCGCGGTTGATGCCCATTGCCACATATTTGGCCCTGAAGCGGTGTTTCCATATTCACCGGCTCGAAAGTACACCCCTTGCACAGGCTCAAAAGAGCAGTTGTTCGAGCTGCGCGATACGCTGGGCTTTGCCCGAAATGTGATTGTCCAAGCGTCCTGTCACGGCACCGATAACGCTGCTCTGATCGATGGGCTAAAGACCGCAGGGGATCGGGCCCGTGGCATCGCGGTGGTGAGTGACACGGTCACTGAAGAAGCGTTGCAGCACATGCACGCTGCGGGTGTGCGGGGGGTGCGATTTAATTTTGTGCGGCGACTGGCGGATCCCAAACCCAAAGAAGTGTACGAACGAATCATTGAAAAAATTGCGCCATGGGGCTGGCACATCATCGTCTATATCGAAGCGGCTGATATTCAGGCTCAGTTGCCGTTTTTGGAGCAGGTCCCGGTACCTGTGGTGTTTGATCATATGGCACGACCCGAAGTGGCCAAGGGCGTTGACCATACCGATTTTGTGCGTTTTGAAACACTGATGGAAAATGAAAATTTCTGGACCAAAGTGTCTTGTCCTGAACGTTTGACCACTCAGGCCGGCGGTCACGAAAATTATTCAGACGTGCTGCCTTTTATGAAGCGTTTGGTGAATGGGTATCCCGACCGGGTGCTGTGGGGCACCGATTGGCCGCACCCGAACATGAAATCGCATATGCCCGATGACGGGCAATTGGTAGAGTTGATACCGCTTATCGCAGATACCTACGAGAAGCAGCGTCAATTGCTGGTAGACAACCCGATGCGTCTTTATTGGTCGTCGTGATTGGTGTTGTGCCTTGACAAGTTATCACTTAAATGGCTGTTTTAATCCACACCGTTGCACCCTCGCGCTCTCCACCTCCGTGCCCGTCAGAGGAGAAATCTGCGTTGACATGCATGCTCAAGCAACGTGCAGATAGAAACGGTGAGTCACGTCTGGCCAAACAATTCGATCGACTGTGAGCGATCTCGATTTTGGATTTGATCCTGACCTGGATTCCGATCTTGATTTAGCGACAAATGTTTCGGCATCCAATAAAACGATTTTTTAAACAGAACCCATTCCGCGGCAATAGCCACTGGCTCGAACCCACGCTTTGTGACGCTCGCGAAGAAGCCCGTGTTGGTTATGTCGGTTGTGGTGACAATGGTGTCCACCGGACTGTTTGCGTAGGTGGTTAACGCAAAGTCGATCATCTGCGGGTTGATCCCTTGGTTGCGATATTCGGGCAACACAAATACCTTGTATTGGTAGCAGACGCTCTCGGGGCAACGTAATCCAATCCCGTGAAAATGTTCGCCTGCGCGATTGTGCTTCGGATCGACATGACCGGTGGCAAAGAAACACACCCCAACTAAATCGGTTCCATCAAATGCCCCGATGGCTCTGTGCGAGGGCTCAGTCATGGTTTCACGCGTTACGTTGGTGATCGAAAAACGTCGATCACGAGCAGCCGCGATCAGATCGTCGGCGTCGAGCAACTGGCATCGCAAGTTCTCGCGTTCTCGGCTTGTGTTGTCAGACGCTCTGAGCTTAGCATGGTCGTTCGCGCATCCCTTAGCAGGTTCTTCTGCAGGATCATCCCCATGAGTTTCTCCTGGCGCAGCGCGCAACAAAACGTAACTCACATCGAGAACCAGAACGCGAGCTAAGCGCTGGTATGCAGAGACTAACCAGTGGGGCAAGACTTGTACTTTTTGCACTAGTAGTCCAGCCCGACGTAATTCTCGGCAATCGATAATTGGGCGGCAGTTGAGGCTCGAATGTAATCAAACTCGGCGCGTTGCATCTTTTTTTCAAAGACAGAATGGTCATCAAATTGATGCATCAGGGCGGTCAGGTACCAGCTAAAGCGTTCGACCTTCCAAACCCGACTTAACGCTTCGTTAGAATAACGCATCAAATCAGCCTCGTATCCCTTATCCCATTGAGTAATAGCGCGCGCCAAACGACGCACATCGGCAACGGCCAGGTTTAATCCCTTAGCGCCGGTGGGTGGAACAATATGGGCGGCATCTCCTGCAAGAAAAAGCTTGCCATGCTGCATTTGATCGCAGACGTACGAACGTAGTGGTGTGATAGACATCTCTACAGGCTCCCCAGTTTCAAGGCCATCACTTAATGGACCCAAACGAGCCTTAAAAGTTGTCCAAAATCGTTCGATAGACCAATCCTCAACGGTTTCACCCGGTGAGGTTTGCACGTAATAGCGAGAACGGGTTTGCGAACGCATTGACGCTAACGCGAATCCTTCGGCGTGGTTGGCGTATAGGACGTTATGCGCTACGGGCGGTTTGTCCACCAGCACACCGAGCCAGCCAAACGGGTAAACCCGTTCCGACTCGGTACGGATGTGTGCGGGAATCGATTGTCTTGCTACGCCACGAAATCCGTCACAACCGGCAATGATTTTGGCCTGAATCTCAACGCGACCTCTGGTCGGATCAGTAAAGTGAGCGCAAGGTTGCTCACTGGTTAATTTGCTCAGGACAGTATCCGGGCAATTCCAGTAAATCTGCTGCTCGCGTGCTTCGCAGGCGTCGACTAAATCAGCGGTGATATCGGTTTGGCCGTAAACGGTTACCCGATGCCCGGTGAGCTCATGAATTGGAATGCTGACTTGATCGCCGTCGAAGCTTAGAATTAACCCGTCGTGATCGATTCGCTCTGCCTCCAGGCGCGTTGCACAGTTGGCCTCATGCAGTGCCTCAACGGTACCGCGTTCAAGCACGCCGGCACGTATACGTGACAGCACTCGTTCCTTGCTGGTGCGCTCCACAATGATGGAGCGAACCCCACTTTGGTGCAGCAACTGGCTGAGCAGCAACCCGGCTGGCCCTGCTCCTAGAATCAGCACATCCGCCTGCTGGGTGTTCACCGCTTAGTTCTCGACCGTGGGAACTGACAGCGACGCGTGCTGCATAGTAGGGGCTTAACGGGACGCGAACTGTGGCCCGCGCGGTAGCTCAATGCACAGGGTTTAGTGGTCATCGGGATTGCTTGACCAAAGCCAGTTGTGGCGTAAATTCTCGCGCAGAAGAGGCGATGCTCACATTGTCGTGCGCCAATCGGGCGTGTTCGAGCATCAATGCAAATGCCCGCGCACCGTCTCGTGTATAAATCGCTTCTACGATGTGTTGGTGGTGCTGTTGACCGATAAGCAGGGAGGTGCGAAAACGTTTTGAATCGGCTGCAAGCGTGGGGAATGCGGAAGGTCCTGCAAACGGAAACCGATAGGCACGTTGGACTTCAGCGATAAGGATGTCACTGTCGGACAGTGCGGTTAGGTAAACATGAAAATCGTGATTAAGCTGATCGTACTCACCCACTTGGCCATCGGCGATTACACGATCGAGCTCAGCCAGACGTTGATTCAAGCGCTGAAAGTCGGTGTCGCTGATGCCGCGCTGCGCCGCTTTTTTTACCGCCGCCCCTTCCAGTAAACCGCGTAAGTCAATGGCGTCATAGACCTCTTCCAGTGCAAAACTTCGAACAGTAAACCCGGATTTGTCTCGCACCAACAACCCCTCGCCCTCAAGCTTTATCAACGCTTCACTGATCGGTGTGCGCGAGATGCCCATCTTATCGGCGAGGTGACTGGCGCGCAGTTTTGTCCCCCCGAGCAATTCGCCAGAGACAATTTGCCCGCGCAGTACGTACAGCGCTGATTTCCATTGAGGTTCGGTCATTCCACACTTTTGCATGCAATTGGGTTAAATTGCAAGTTGAAATGACAGTTATCCGGCTAATTTGCATGCAAAGCCATTCAGCGGGCCTCGCTTTGGTGGATCAGTGGCTGAGCTCTGAACTCGCTTCACAGCTGGCGATCGCAATGAGCGTTGGCGAGCTACACAACATAATCAGGTATCGAAGATGGGGAATCAGAAGCCGTATGACGACATACCCGGGACGGTGATATTCGACAGTGATCAGGCCGCCAAGGG
>CALFBL010000136.1 GCA_937951695.1 uncultured Granulosicoccaceae bacterium
AAGGTATCCCCGGTGCGCGCCAATGGCGACGTCACTTAAGCGAGCATGCGTCGGCGGCAACGGATGCGCACGAACTTGTCGAGACTGCATTAAGTTACGTGCTAGACGCTCACGGCTCGTTTCCGCCAGACAGTGCTACTAACCTGTCGTGCGCTTCGACGCCGCCCAGTGGCGCAGCCCCTTAAGGCTTAATAGTTTTTATGCGTAATAGAATTGAAGCGCCGCACAGTAATCGCAAGGATGTGCAAAACCTTATAAAGCTAAGCAGTTACCTGTGGGAATTTCGTGGTCGAGTACTGATTGCGCTGGGTTTTTTGTTGTTGGCAAAACTTGCAACAGTAGCTGTGCCACTGGTATTGAAAGAAATCATCAACACACTCGATGCCGACACCGTAGAGCAACAGATTCTGACCGTTGCCATCGGGTTTGTTGCCGCATACGGTGCACTTCGAATCGCCAGTGCTGCGTTTAAAGAACTGCGTGACTCCCTGTTTGCTCGAGTGCGTTACCGAGCTATGCACCGTTTGTCCACCAGCGTGTTATCCAAGTTGCATGCGCTGTCGTTGTCGTATCACCTGGAACGACGCACGGGTAACATCTCCAGTGATTTGCAGCGAGGCACCAATTCCTTAAGTTCGATCGTTAACCTTCTGGTGTTTAACATCGTTCCCACCATTGCAGAATTTGCATTGGTAGCGGTTATTTTGTTTGGTGGATATGGCTGGCAGTACACCTTGGTAGTCGCGGTAACCGTTGCATTCTATGTGGTGTTTACCCTTATGTTCTCCGGTTGGCGAATGCAGTTCCGACATGAAATGAACCGGTATGAAAGTCAGGCTAACGGTCGAGCGGTAGATAGTCTGTTGAACTACGAGACAGTCAAGTATTTCAATAATGAAGAACTGGAAAAAAATGCCTACGATGAGAACTTAGACGATTGGTCGGATGCGGGTGTAAAGAGCCAGACAACCATGTCCATTCTGAATTTTGGGCAAACCGCTATCGTCACCGTCGGCGTGACATTGATCATGATGATCGCGGCTAGAGAGGTCACCACCAACACCATCACGCTGGGCGACATCGTACTCATCAATGCGTTGATGTTGCAGCTGTTTGTACCGCTCAACGCCTTGGGTGTCGTATACCGGGGGCTGCAGTACGCACTGGCCGATATGGATCTGATCATCAAGTTGCTGGAGAAAACCCCTGAAATTCAAGACAAGGATGACGCGCAGCAACTGGTGATAAAAAAGGCCGGGCTGGAATTTGATGATGTGCATTTTGCCTACTTGCCCGAACGGCCCATTTTGAAGGGCGTCAGTTTTACAGTACAACCGGGGCACAAGGTGGCGGTGGTGGGGCCCTCGGGGTCGGGTAAATCAACCTTGTCGAGATTGCTGTTCCGCTTTTACGACGTAGATTCGGGCAGCATCCGGGTGGATGGCATCGATGTCAGAGATTGCACACAGGCCAGCTTGCGTGCGCAGTTGGGTGTGGTGCCGCAAGACACGGTGATGTTTAACGAATCGTTGATGTACAACTTGCAGTATGCGAACGCTTCGGCCACGCGAGCCGATGTTGAAGTAGCGGCTGAGTCGGCGAACTTAAGCCGGTTTATTAAGCGCTTACCCGAAGGCTACGACACCATCGTCGGCGAGCGAGGATTGAAACTCTCCGGCGGTGAAAAGCAGCGCGTAGCGATTGCCCGTGTGATGTTAAAAGCGCCACCGATCATCGTGTTTGATGAAGCCACCTCCAGCCTCGACACGCAGACCGAGAAGACCATCCTCGATGGTATGAACGCGGTTGCAGAGCGCGCAACGTCACTGGTTATCGCGCATCGTCTGTCCACGATCATCGATGCGGATCAGATACTGGTTCTGGACGACGGCAAAATTGTTGAACGAGGTGACCACCACAGTCTGCTGGCAAGCGAGGGTCTCTACGCTAGGCTGTGGTTCATGCAGCAGGAATCAGCAACCCAACCCGTGCTACCCGCGAATCAATTGTAGAAATTCATTACGGGTGTTGATGTCGGAACGGAACCTACCTAGCATGGATGACGTGGTCATCATGGAGTTCTGTTTTTGTACCCCGCGCATCATCATGCACATATGCTGACATTCGATGATCACACCCACCCCCAGACCGTTGGTTACCTCATTGACGGCTTGTGCAATTTGTTGCGTCAGGTTCTCCTGAATTTGCAAGCGTCTTGCGTACATGTCCACAATGCGGGCAATCTTGGAGAGCCCAATGACTTTTCCGGTGGGCAGATAGGCCACGTGGGCTTTGCCAATGAACGGCAGTATGTGATGCTCGCACAACGAATACAGCTCGATGTCGCGCACGATAACCATCTCTTCGCTGTCGCTTTCAAAAACGGCCCCATTGAGTACCTCGTCCAGAGTCTGATGGTATCCGTGGGTCAGGTATTCCATCGCTTTGGCTGCGCGTTGCGGAGTATCTTGCAGCCCGTCGCGGTTGAGGTCCTCGCCAACGCCTTGGAGGATTGCGGTGTAGGCCTGCGCCATGGGTATCATCGGAAACGGAGCTCCAGCGAAAGATCGGAAAAGGGATTAAGGTCGTAAATGTCAACGGTCGCCCGAACTATAACGGAAATTGGCGGATGCACTGCGACTCAGAGGGGGTGGGTTGCCGCGGGGACGCGCATTTAGGCCGGGACCGGGGAAGGTTGAGGCACAGAAGTTAGGGCGTCGATGCGCAGTACCAGTCACTGATCGCGTTGTCGTACACTACCGAGCTTAAACGGCTAAGCATAGCAACGTTGACCGGATACTTCTTCATCCGGTTCGAG
>CALFBL010000137.1 GCA_937951695.1 uncultured Granulosicoccaceae bacterium
TCGTGCTGTCGGCAACGGTGGTGTCATCGGTTTGCAATTCCCCACATGGAAAACAGGTACTTGCGTACCAGAAAGATAAAGATAAGCGCGGGCAGCACCAGCACAGCGCCACCGGCAAATTTCAAATGCAACGGTGCCTGGTCGAGCCCCTGTAACAAAAAGGCGGGTAAGGTTCTGTGCTCAATGGTCAGCACCGCAGCCCCAAAGACCTCATTCCAGGAAATCACGAACGCAAAGATGGCAGAGGCTGTGAGTCCTGGTAGAACCAGTGGGAAAATGACTTTACGAAACGCCTGAAAGCGATTGCATCCCAGAGTCCAGGCGGCTTCTTCCAGCTCAACGGGAATGCCTGAGAACAACGAATAAGTAATGAGCACCGCGAAGGGCAAGGCCAGCATTGTGTGCAACAAGGCAAGACCCAAAATAGTGTCATCCAGACCCATGCGGATGTACAGCACCGCCAGTGGCAGAGCCAGTAGCGGCAGCGGAAAGGCGCGAGTCATGAGAATCAATATGCGATAAACCGATTTTCCACGAAATTCAAAACGCGATAAGGCGTAGCCGGCGGGTGCACCCGCTGCGATGGACAACACCATGGTGACGCTCGCCACCATGATGGAATTCAGCAAGGCATCGCCAACTCCGGCGAAGTTTATGAAGAATTTCAGACTTTCAAAATCCATTGTTGGCCAAGCGTTTTTGGGAAAGCTCACCACATCCTGAGGGGAAGACAGCGTGTTGCTGATCAGTAAGTAAATGGGTACCAACACCCACAAACACAGCAAAAGAATCGAACCGCGAAACGTCCAGCGAAGCCCCGGGCTGATGTGATTGGCGCTCATATCGAAGCCCCCTTAGGGGTGCGTAAAACTCTCATGATGATCAGGGTACATAAAATCGAGATGCCAAGAATTACCAACGCGTAGGCCGCTGCGACGTTTGCGTCGCGTAAGACAAACTGCCAGTTGTAGGTCTCACCCATCAATATGGGCAAATTGGTTCCGCCGAGCGCTGCGACCACAGCGAAGACTTCAAACGCAAGGATCACTCTGAGAATCATGGCGGTTTGTAAGCTTGGCTTTAATAGCGGTAAGGTAACTTGGGTAAATCGTTGCCAACGGGTGGCGCCAAACACTTCGGCCGCCTCCTGATATTCTTTGGGAATCAAACCCATACCGGCGACCAGTATCACCAGCACGATGGCTGTGGCTCGCCAGATTTCCGCCAACGCAACGGCCAGGAAAATGGTTCCCTTGTTTTGATAACTGAGAAACGTTTGTGGCTCGTCGGTGATACCCAAACCCACCAGAAAGCTGTTCAAGAACCCGGTTTGCTCAAAGATCGATAACCAGATGATGCCCGCGGCTAAATCGGATATACCCAACGGAATCGTCCAGATGTACAAAAACACATCCCGTCCACGCTTCATACCGGTGACTAGCGAGGCCATGTACAGGGCCATAGCAATCTGGATTGGGACCACAGCCAACGTTAAATACAGCGTATTTTTAAACGCTGATTCAAACTTCCAGTGATCGAGCATTTCAGAAAAATGAGCGGTAGTCAGGCTACCTGCATCATCGGACAAGGCATGCCAGGCGACCAGAACAAACGGGTATAAAAACAGCACGCACAGTAAGATCAGCGACGGCAGCAATAACAAGTAGGGAAGGGCCCTGGTATGCATCAACGGTTTGGCTCAATCGCTTAAAAAAGAACAGGAAGGGTGTTGAAGCCCCTCCTGTACGTCACTTACAACTTACTCATACAACTTACTCAACAGGACATGGCCCATCTGAAGCTGCATCCGGTGCCCAGCACGGTGCGTTGGCTTCTACCATGATTTCGCGCAGAGTTTCGGCCTGATCATCCAGCACTTCCCGCACATCCTGACCGCCGAGTACGATGCGTTCGAAGGCGTCTACGTACACCGCGTTAAATTTACCGCCTAAGTCGCCCAGACCCACAGGCAACAGCCCTGGATTAGCATCATCAGAACCTGACATTGCCGCAATGGCCGCCCCTGAGAGTTGAACCGCTGCAGGCATGTCATTGGGCAGCTTAACGTCAACCACGGGGAAGAAGTTGGTTGCTCGCAGTGTTTCAATTTGTGTTTCCGGCTTACTCAGATAAGCCACCAGTGCTTTGGCATCAGCCATATCCGGTGCTGTGGTTGGGATAGCAATGCCCACGACCACTGGCATGAACCCACGACCGGTTGGACCGGCGGGTGCGGGAAAGCCAATAAAATCATCCGGGCGTTCGTTGAACGCATCCGCCAATCGAGCGGTGTGATCAAACGCTACCCAGACTTCTTCGGTCAGCAGCTGTTCCTGCAAGGCTGAATAGCCCGTTGAAGCGGGGTTGGTGTACTGCCACAGTTCCTTGAACGCGTTCCAGGCACCTTCAGCTTCGGCTGAGCGAAATTTTGTCACCATGGAATTGGTGTAGGAAGGATAGAGATAACCCTGGAAAAAACGATGTTTCAAGCCTTTAGGACCTGCGGGAAAACCGAATTTTGGCGAGCCGGTTTCCTCGGCCATGTTCTTCGCCCACTCGATGAGTTGATCGTAGCTGAGTGACATAACGTCGGCACCCTCTGGCAGGTACTCGAGGGCTTTTTTGTTAGCCGCCATGATGTAGGTGGCTTGCATCCACGGGATGTACTTTTGCTTGTCCGTGCCCAGTTTACCGAGCTCTAGAAACGTGCCGTTTACACCGGTGGTGTCCATGTC
>CALFBL010000138.1 GCA_937951695.1 uncultured Granulosicoccaceae bacterium
CGTGTTCCAAATATGCGGTGCCCGGTTTTCGTGACGGCTCTGTGAGTGTTCAGGACGCGGCGGCGCAGATGATGGTGCCGTTGTTGGCAGCTGCTTCGGTGAACCCGAGGCGAATTCTGGATGCGTGTTCGGCGCCGGGGGGCAAAGCCGCCTATCTGGCTGAGCACTTTGAACACGCTACAGTGCTGGCACTGGATTATTCGGCCGATCGATTGCTTCGGGTGGACGACACCGCAAAGCGCTTATCGCTGGGTGAGCGGGTGAGCACCCGCGCTCACGACGCCGCTGATGTTGGCGGTTGGTGGGACAAGGAAGCGTTCGACTTTATTTTACTCGATGCGCCGTGCACCGGTAGCGGGGTGATTCGGCGTCACCCCGACATAAAACACACACGGCGGGAGGAGGACATCGAATCGCTGGCCGCACAGCAAGCTGCGTTACTGGACTCGCTGTGGACCACACTGGCTCCGGGTGGGCATTTACTGTACGCCACGTGTTCTATTTTTCACGCAGAGAACGTCGCGCAGGTCTCGCACTTTTTAGATGATCACGCCGATGCGGGCGATGCGACGCCTGCAGGGATGGACTGGGCGCACGCGCAATCGGTGGGTTATCAAGTGCTGCCGGGTGAGCACGACATGGACGGTTTCTACTACGCATTGGTTCGTAAACTAAACTGATGGTCGAGCTGAACCTCTACCGCCGACGATTGCTCAGTGGGGTGGGGTTTGCCTTGGTTGCCGGGGCGGCGACTTGTGGTGGGTTGCGCTTGACGTCGCGTATCGGGCAGAGCAATTCCGGACACATCAAAATCGATCGCGCCGATTTGCGTGAAATTAACGATCGCTGGATTTTCGATTGCCACGCGGATATTGATCTTCCGTCGCAGATTCAATTGGGCTTGGAGAGTGGGGTTCCGCTGCAATTTATCGTCTCGCTCAGAGTCATTGCATCGACTCGATTCTGGCCCGATCAAACGTTGTTGTCGGTGGAGCATACCTATCGCTTGGTGTACTACGAGCTAACTCGGCATTACCGGGTTCAGTCGGCCGCTAATGAGAACAGTACGAACAAGCGCTCGCTACTTTCCGCATTAGACGAATTGGGTTCGGTGCACGCAATGGATGTGACGTCATCAGTGCGAGATTCTGACGCCCTCACAAATGCTCGAAACAGGCGTATGGCATCGGTCTCGATAAAACTGGATCAACGCGCTTTGCCGATGCCACTGCAACCCCTGTTTTCTTCCGACTGGCGGCTTGCCAGTGAGGCGTTCACATGGCCTCTGTCTTAAGCCGGCGCTCAACCACTAGCGCTATGTGGATGGCGCTGCTGTTTGTGATACTCATCGCGTCCTTGTATGTACTTGGAACCATGGCGCTGCGGCTGGACCGATTCAGTTATTACTATGGCTGGCTGCTTCTGGCGAACGGTCTAGCGCTGCTGTTTATCGGCACGCTTATCGTGTTGAACGGCTGGCGGGTGGTCAACGAATGGCGAGCACAGGTTGCAGGTTCCCGGTTAACGGTGAAGTTTGTCATCTTGTCTGTGGTGCTGGCCCTGGTGCCAGTGTTGTTGGTGTATGGGTTTTCTGTGCGCTTTTTGCGCGCCAACATCAACAGTTACTTTGATACGGAAATTGAGCAGGCGCTTGACGATGCACTGGAATTAAGCCGAGAGTCATTAGGGTTGCAGATGCGTACCCTGCAGCGCGATACGCTGAACGTGGCAGACCAACTGGTCGGCGTCAGTGATGATGTCGCCATCATCGAATTGAATTCTTTGAGCGTGGACAGCGAAGCCTCTGAAATGACGCTGATAGGTCCGGATAATCGAATCATTGCCTCGACCGGCTTAACCGATCGTCTGGCGGTACAACCCGAACGTCCCGATGATGATTTACTGTCACGGGCGAGACGCGGTATCGGCTACGTCGGGGTGGATCCGGTGGGGCAGAATGATCTGTTTATCCGAGTCGTCACGCCGGTATTGACCGATGACCCGACGCGTGAGAACTCTGTGCTGCATGCGCTGTATCCGATCGCCACCCGGTCAGCGGAGTTGGCGGAAAGCGTTCAGTCCAGCTACCAGCAATATCGCTCGCTGGTGTTTTTAAGAAATCCGATTAAGGTCAGTACCATTCTGACCCTGTCATTGGCGTTGCTCTTGTCGGTAATGATGGCGGTTTGGTTTGCGTTCTACGCTGCCCGACGCATGATGGCACCGGTGCATGAATTGGTCGATGCAACACGGGCGGTGGCTGAAGGTAATTTGCAAACCCGTATCTATAAAAAGAGCAAGAACGATGAGCTTGGCTATTTGGTGCATTCGTTTAACTACATGACCTTGCAGCTGGAGCAGGCACGGCATAAAACCGAAATCAGCCAGCGAGAACTGGAAAGCCAACGCGCGTATCTGCAAGCGGTTCTTGGGCAAATATCATCAGGTGTCATGACTCTGCAGCCCGATGGGCTGGTCAACACCGTGAACGAATCTGCGGTAGCTATACTGGGTGTTGAACTGCGCGATGTGCTGGGAAAACCTATCGCAGACGGCGCCACTCTATCGGGCCTAACCGGTCAATTTTGTGATCAGATTGTGTCGTCGGCAGACAGTGAAGCGGCACTGACTGGGACGAAGCATTGGTCGCGTGAGATGGACGTCATGGCCAACTCAGGCAGGCGTCTGTTGTTTGTGCGAGGCGCGGCTTTGCAAGACAGTGACGGCGAGAGCTCGGGCACGGTGCTGGTCATCGACGACATGACGCAAATGATCAGCGCGCAGCGCGATGCTGCCTGGAGTGAGGTCGCAAGGCGCCTTGCGCATGAGATCAAAAATCCGCTTACCCCGATCCAGTTGTCGGCTGAACGGCTACGCCGAAAATTTTCCCAAAAACTGGAAGGCGAAGACACAGAATTGCTGAGTCGATTGACCGGCACGATCGAAAAACAGGTAGATTCTTTGAAATCGATGGTGAACGCGTTTGCCGCCTACGCCTCCACGCCGCAGTTGTCTCTAGTGCTGACCGATCCGAATGAGTTGATTCGTGAGGTCATTGAAATGTACGTCGGCAACGAAGGGGCCCGTTTTGACCTGATTTTAGGGGAAACCGTAGGGCTGCTGCTGCTGGACGCGCCAAGAATCCGGCAATTGGTCCACAATCTAATCAAAAACGCGCTGGAAGCGCAAGCAGAGCAATCTGAGCCACTTGTGCGTATCATCACCGTTGTGCAGGGCCAGAAGGCGAATCGCGTGCTTGAGATACGAATTGAAGATCGGGGCCCGGGCTTTGCGCTGGACTCTTTGGGACGGGTGTTTGAGCCCTATGTGTCCTCCAAATCAAAAGGCACGGGCTTGGGTCTGGCGATTGTAAAAAAGATTGTGGAAGAACATCATGGCATCATCGAAGCGTCAAACTTGAGCGAAGGTGGTGCGTTGATCAGTATGCGATTTCCGTACTCTAGCGGTGGACAAGCCCAGGAGGCGAGTCTTGAACGGTAACTCCGTACTCGTCGTTGACGACGAGCCAGATATTCGAAACTTGTTGCAAGAGATTCTTGAAGACGAGGGGTATGTTGTTTCCACAGCCGACAACGCAGCTGCGGCTCAGGACTGCATTACAGAATCCCCCCCCGATCTTGTGTTACTCGACATCTGGATGCCCGATACCGACGGTGTCACGCTACTGAAAACTTGGCAGGGTTCCGGGGCATTGGCGTTTCCGGTGATCATGATATCCGGTCACGGCACAGTCGAAACAGCGGTGGAGGCAACCCGTCACGGGGCGGTCGATTTTATTGAAAAACCGGTGTCGTTGGCCAAGCTGCTGCTCACGGTAGAGAAAGCTTTGGCAGAAGGTCAGGCCGCGAACAGCGAGGGTTCGGGCAAGAGCGTGGTTAAACGGCTGCCACTGCTGACCGGCGATAGCCCTTATATGAAGTCCATGCGCGAAAACGTAGAAGTTCATGCGCAACGTTCGGATACCGTATTGTTAATCGGTGAGCCAGGGAGCGGACGTGTTCTATTCGCGCAAAATGTGCACGACGCCGACCCACAGATCCATGGCCCTTTTATACAGTTGCGCTGCGATACCTTGTCCACATCGCACTCAGTGCGTGAACTGTGCGGTGAAGAAAAAGACGGTACGATCAGTATGGGTTACCTGGAGTCGGCTACGGCGGGTACCTTGTTTTTGAACGACATCGATCACCTGCCACCGGCGGCTCAGGATTGCATGCGCAGCGCCATCGAACAGCAAGGCTTTGTTCGCGTCGGTGGCAACCAACGGGTGCCGTTTCGCTGCCGTTTGATGGCATCGGCCAGAATCGATATTCAGGCGGCAGTCAGAGAAGGGCGTCTGGATGCTACTTTGGCGCGTCTGGTGTCTTCCGAATCCATCACCCTGAAGCCGCTGCGCGAACACCCCGAAGATATTCCAGCCTTACTGGAGGCCTTTGTCGACTGGCACGTGGAAGAGGAGGGTTTACCCTACCGGCATTTTACGGTGGCGGCGCAGAACCGATTAAGAAATCTCGATTGGCCTGGCAACCTACTGGAGTTGAAAAATCTCGTCCAACGCATTTTATTGATCGGTGGGTTGGCCGAGATAGAAGTGACTGAAGTGAATCGAGCGCTGGGTGTCTTACCCACCCGTGAAACCTCGTTAATGCTCAGGCACGACTTGCCATTGCGCGAGGCGAGAGCCGATTTTGAGCGCCAGTATTTACTCAAGTGTCTGGCCGAGGCGCAAGGTAATATCGGGGATCTCGCCAAACACGTTGGCATGGAGCGCACTCATCTTTATCGCAAGTTGCGTAACTTAGACATCGACCTTGACAAGGTTCGAGAGTAGTTAGCGTCTCATCATGAAAATTATTATTCTTGGCGCCGGTCAGGTCGGCTCGACCGTTGCGCAAAGCCTTTCGTTAGAAGACAACGACGTTACCGTCGTTGATATCGATGAACAAGTACTGCGAGATCTTGGGTCAAGACTTGATCTGGGGACGGTGTGCGGAATGGCCTCGTACCCTGATGTGCTTCGCCGTGCGGGGGCCGAAGACGCGGACATGATCATCGCTGCGACCGATTCGGACGAAACTAACATCGTTGCCATGCAGGTGGCCTATTCGTTATTTCACACGCCACAAAAAATCGCCCGCATAAGATCCGTGGAGTATACGCGCGAGCGAAATCTATTCAATAACGATCACGTACCGATCAATGTCCTTATCAGTCCCGAACAATTAATCACCGACCATATACAACGCATCATTGAGCACCCAGGTGCGATGCAGGTGATTGATTTTGCCGATGGCCTCGTTCGACTGGTGGGGGTGTCGGTGTCCGAAGGTGCACCTATGGCGAATCAACGCATAGCATGCCTGACCGACTTACTAGGTGATATCGAAGCACGGGTTGTGGCCATCTACCGAGGTGATGACGATTGCATCATCGCGGACGGCGATACGGTGGTTCTGGTTGATGATGTCGTGTTTTATCTGGGCAGCCGCCGGCATACCAGCACGGTCATGAAGCAATTCCACCACGATGAAAGAGCGGTAAAGAACATTATGATTGCGGGGGCAGGAAACATTGGGTTACGGCTGGCGCGCAAGTTGGACAAGGCCTACAGCGTTAAGCTTGTGGAAGCCGACAAAAGCCGTAACGACTTTGCTGCCGGTGCTCTGTCAAACTCGCTGGTGTTATGGGGGGATGCGGCCAATCAGGAATTGATGGTTGAGGAGAACATGCGCGAGATGGATGTGTACTGTGCGCTAACCAACGATGATGAAGCGAACATTCTCTCGGCCATGCTCGCAAAGCGAATGGGGGCGCGAAAAATCATGTCGTTAATCAATCGTCCCGCCTACGTCGATCTGGTGGAGCATGACATCATCGATGTGGCTATTTCCCCACAACAAATCACAATCGGTGCTTTACTGACTCATATTCGCCGTGGCGATGTGGTTGGCGTACATTCGTTACGCAAAGGCAGTGCGGAAGCTCTGGAAGGCGTGGCGCATGGCGACGCCGGTAACTCGAAGCTCGTGGGTCGTGCCATCGCTGATATCGATCTTCCCTCGAGCGCTGCGATCGGCGCAGTTGTGCGCAATGAACAGGTGTTGATTGCCCATCATGATCTGGTGATTGAGGCTGAGGATCATTTAATCGTGCTTATCACCAACAAGGAGCAGATACACGATGTTGAAAAACTGTTCCAAGTGGACGTAACGTTCATCTGATGCACGCAAACGCGTTGTATAGGTTTGACTAATGACCAGCCCCATTCAAAACAAGGTCGTGCTGCGGGTGCTGGGCTCGCTGCTATCCATGTTCAGCATAACGATGCTGCCGCCAGTGGTGGTCGGGTTGGTCTATGGAGACGGTGCCATCATGCCGTTTGTGTTGGGTTTTTTCACTACCCTGTTAACGGGGCTGCTGCTTTTGGCGCCGGTAAAGACCGAGAGTGCCCCGCTACAGCTTCGGGACGGTTTTGTGGTGGTTGTGATGTTCTGGACGGTGTTGTCGGTGTTTGGTGGTCTGCCGTTTTATCTGGCCCCTGAGCTCGAATTGTCGGTGGCTGCAGCCATTTTTGAATCGGTGTCTGGGCTGACCACCACTGGGGCCACGTTAATAGAAGGGCTTGACGAACTACCGCATTCGATCTTGTTCTACCGTCAGCAAATGCAATGGCTCGGTGGTATGGGAATCATCGTGTTGGCAATTGCCATTCTGCCCATGCTGAACATCGGCGGCATGCAGCTGTACCGAGCCGAGACGCCTGGAGTAAACAAAGACAAACTCACCCCGCGTATTGCCGGTACGGCGAAGGCTCTGTGGTACATCTACCTAGGGCTGACAACCAGTTGTGCCGTGGCGTATTACTTTGCTGGAATGGACGCCTTTGATGCCATCGGTCACAGCTTTTCAACCGTGGCTATTGGTGGGTTCTCTACCCACGATGCCAGTATTGGCCACTACGAGAGCTCGGCCATTGAAATGATCGCCGTGTTGTTTATGCTGATTTCCGGGGTCAATTTTGCGCTTCATTTTATGGTGGTGCGCGGCCTGTCGATACGCAAAAGTCAGGGCGTGAAGACCTGGTCGTTAAAGAACTTGTCCTTCAAACAATATCGGGCAGATGAAGAATTTCGAGCGTATCTCACCTTGCTGTTTGTCCTCGCTGTAATTACCAGTACGTATCTATACACCACCAAAACTAGTAACTTACCCGAGTCGGTGATGGATGGCCTCTTTCACGTAGTATCCATCGGTACCACAACCGGATTTACCTCGGCGGAATACTTCAACTGGCCTGGTTTCCTGCCAGTGTTGTTGCTGTTTGCGAGTTTTGTCGGTGGCTGTGCTGGCTCCACAGGAGGGGGCATGAAAGTCATACGTGTGTTGTTGCTGTTCAAGCAAGGGCAGCGTGAATTGAAAAGGTTGCTGCACCCCAACGCGAATATCATGGTCAAAGTGGGCTCACGAGCCATTCCCAATCAAACCATCGATGTAGTTTGGGGGTTTTTTGCCACCTACCTGGCGTTGATGGCGTTAATGTTATTGCTGTTGATGTCGAATGGGCTCGATCAGGAAACCGCTTTTTCAGCGGTGGTCGCGTGTTTGAATAATTTGGGTCCGGGCTTAGGTCAGGTAGCGGCCAATTATTCGTCACTGAGTGACTTCTCACTCAGTGTACTCAGCATGGCGATGTTGTTCGGGCGTTTGGAAATTTTCACCGCACTGGTGCTGTTCACACCGTCTTTTTGGAAAAAATAACCGCACCGTTTATGACTGAACCTACTGAGCCAGAAGAGTTGGCCACTAAATGGAATGTTCGTCACCGCTACGCAAAGCGACAGAAAATCAACGCGCCCGACGCGTGCTCAGTTTTGCGGGAACAGGCAAGACTGCTGCCTGCGCGGGGAGAGGCACTGGATATCGCGTGCGGTCGAGGGGGTAACGCTCGGTTTTTACAGGCCCGGGGCCTGGCTGTGAGCGCCTGGGACATATCAAAGGTGGCCGTCGAGGAATTAAGCCGTGATGTTCCTGCAATCAAAGCTGAGGTTCGCGATGTGATCCAGCACCCACCGGCGCCTCGTACGTTTGATGTCATAACCATCAGTCGTTTTCTGCATCGTGCGCTATGCCCAGCAATCGAATGCGCGTTGCGACCAGGTGGCGCACTGTTTTATCAAACGTTTTTAACCGGCCTTTCGAATGCGGATTTTTTGCTAGAACCTGACGAGCTAGCGTTGTTGTTTCCCGGCCTGCACATCGAGTTTTACGCTGAGCCTGAACACAGTTCTGAGGCGCAATTAGTGGCCAAGCGGCTGACGTGAACCAGAAATCTGGGCACCTGTACCGGGTTCACTAGCTGGGTTGTTGCTCGAATATCATCAGGTGATCGAGCTTTAATCTCACCCCGAATTGTTCACCCACGTCGTGATTCAAATGCGAGGGAGCCAGGCACAGCAATCGGGTACTACCTGGCATGCGCAAGGTGTATAGATGATCCGCGCCACGAAAATCTTTGGCAATAACCGTGGCTATGGTTGGGCTGTTGTTGTCGTGCAGGATGTCATCGGGACGAACCAACAGTTCTATTTGTGTGCCCACTTTGAACCGATTAGAGAGTTCGCCCTCAATTATACCTAACTCAGTTTGTATCAGATTATTCTCAAGGGTATTGCCGCAGACAAAGACGCCCTCGCCGATAAAGTCTGCAACGAAACGATCTTTCGGTTTGTGGTACAGATCATATGCGTTGTCCCACTGGCACAAGCTGCCATCTCTGATGACGCCAATATGATCAGCAATGGCGAAGGCCTCGTACTGGTCGTGGGTGACCAGCATCGCGGTGATGCCGTCGTGTTTTAGTATTTCACGCACCTCATGGGC